>PMOU01000450.1 GCA_003161205.1 Actinomycetota bacterium
GGGGTGGCGGCTGCGGGGGTGGCTGAGCGCAGGCGGAGGCGGAGTTCGGCGGTTTCGCCGGGGGCGATGGTCAGCCGGTACCACAGTGCGCACTTGGTGCCGCGTTCGTCGGGGTTGACGGTGGACGCGCCGCTGATGACGTGATCGTTGATCCCGTCCTTCGGGTACGGGGTCTGCGCTGGCGCGCCGAACAGCTTGGCGACGTTGGTCTCGTTCTCGCAGAACAGCGGGAGCGGGCTGGTGCCATCCGGGGCCGGGCCCGCCAGCAGCTCCAGCGGGCCGAGGAAGGGGTGCTCGGTGGTGATTGCCGCGCCGCCGGCGCCGGTCAGGACCGGCTTGGGCGCGCCGGTGTCCCAGGACCAGGTGTTGCGGTACCACGCGGTCGGCAGCACGTGCACGGTGCTGGCGTCCGGGCCGGCGTTGGTCACCCGGACCGTCATCAGCACGTCGGTGGGATCGGCCTTGGCGTACCAGACCTCGGTGATCCAGTAGCGGTCGTCGTCGAACACGCCGGTGTCTAGCAGCTCGTACTCCGGGTCGTGCTTGCCACGGCTGCCGTTAACCTCGCGCAGGTTCTCGTAAGGAAACGCCTGCTGCGGGTAGTGGTACCGCCACCGGTTCCACGCGTGGCTCGGCACCGCGTCCAGGTACCACCAGTANNAGCCCCAGGCACAGCCGCTGCTCGACGTCGCAGAAGCCGGCCAGGCCGTCCTCTCCCCAGCGGTAAGCCCGGGACCGGGCCGCGTCGTGCGGCAGGTAATCCCACGCCTCGCCGTCCGCGCTATAGTCCTCGCGGACCGTGCCCCACTGGCGCTCACTGACGTAAGGTCCCCACAGATACCAGTCGCCGGCCTGCCGCAAGCCGTCCTCGAGCCGTCCGAACCCGTCCACCCGCTCGCGTTCAGCGCTCATCGGTAGTCTCCTGTTGGTTGCGGTTTCCGGCCCGTGGCTGCCGCCTGCAGTAGCCGGAACGAGTATGGCATTGGGATGTGAACCCCAAGGGGGCAGCATTGGCTAGCCGGGGCCAGCGCGCCACCGTCACACATGAGGGAGCGACATGCACCACGAACTCCAGACTCTGGCCGATCCCGATGCCGTAGCCCGGGCCGGCGCGGCCTTCGTGGCCGAGCGCGCCCGCGCGGCCGTGGCGGCGCGCGGCAGCTTCCACTTCGCGGTCAGCGGCGGGCACACCCCCTGGGCCATGTTCGCCGAGCTGGCGTCGGAGACGGTCCCGTGGGGCGCGACCGTCATCTACCAGGTAGACGAGCGCGTGGCGCCGCCCGCTGACCCCGACCGGAACCTGACCCACCTCACCAAGGCGCTGGGTTCGGCCCCGGCGCAGGTGCGGCCCATGCCGGTCAACGAGAGCGACCTGGCGGCCGCGGCCGCCAGCTACGCGGCCTTGCTGCCCGAGCACTTCGATCTTGTCCACCTGGGTCTNNCCTGACGGGCACACCGCCTCGCTGGTACCGGGCGATCCGGTCCTGTCGGTCACCGATCGCCTGGTCGCCCTCACTCAGCCGTATCAGGAGCGGGTGCGGATGACGCTGACCTACCCGGCGCTGGCGCGGGCCCGGCAGATCCTCTGGCTGGTCACCGGCGAGGACAAGAAGGACCCGCTGGCCCGGCTCCTGGCCGGCGATACGACGATCCCGGCGGGCCGCGTCGAGGCCGCCGCCTCCCTGGTCATGGCCGACCGTACGGCTAGCTCCTGATGGCCGCGCCCATCCGACTGTTCCTCGCCGACGTCGACGGCACCCTGGTAACCCAGGACAAAGTCCTCACCGACCGGGCCATCGCCGCGGTCGCGAAGCTCAAGCAGGCCGGGATAGTTTTCGCCGTCACCAGCGGCCGCCCGCCCCGGGGCATGTCCATGCTCATCGAGCCGCTCCAGCTCACGACGCCCATCGCGGGCTTCAACGGCGGCGTGTTCGTCCGTCCCGACATGTCGGTGATCGAGCAGCAGGAAATCCCGGACGACGTGACGCCGACCGTGATCGAGCTGCTCGAATCCCAGAAGCTGGACGTGTGGATCTACCGCGGGGCGGACTGGCTTATCCGGGATCCGAAGGCCCCGCACGTGGCCCGCGAGACCTGGACGGTCAAGTTCGACCCGACGGTGACCGACAGCTTCGCCTCGCTGTCGAGCGGAGTNNCAGCCGTACTACTGCGATGTCACCAATCCCAACGCCAACAAGGGCGCTGTGGCCCAGTATCTTTCCCGGACCTTGCAGATCCCCACCGAGCAGATCGCCACGATCGGCGATCAGCCCAACGACGTGCTCATGTTTGCCCACTCCGGGCTCAGCATCGCCATGGGTAACGCGAGCCCCGAGGTCCAGAAAGCCGCCCGCCGCGTCACCACGTCGAATGAGGACGAGGGCTTCGCCAACGCGGTGGAGCGGTTCGTTCTGCCCTGAGCCTCAGGCGGGGTCGTGCCAGGTCTCGCCTGCGGGGAGCAAGCCGCCGGCCTGCTCCGGTCCCCAGCTGCCCCGGGCGTAAGGATGGGTGGGCACCACGTCCCCGAGCACCGGGTCGACCACCCGCCAGGACGCGTCGACCGTGTCCTGCTGGGCGAACAGCCAGCGTTGCCCGGCCAGTGCGGCGCCGATGAGCCGGTCGTAGGGGCGCATGTCCTCACCTGGGTGCTCGGCGAAGGTGAGCTCTTCGGCCTCCGGCTGCCACCCCGCGCCGGGCTTCTTGCCGATCAGGGTCAGGCCGACCCGGTTCTCCGGATTGATCCGGAACCGCAGGGTGTTCGCGGGGGCCTGGTCCTGCTGGCCCTGGTCCTGCTGGCCCTGGCCTTGCTGGATCTGGGCGGCGAGGCCGAAGGCGTCGTACGGAGGGCGCCGGAACTTCACGCTGACCTCGGTCGCGGTGACCGGCAGGCACTTACCCGCCCGGATCAGGATCGGCACATCCGCCCAGCGCCAGGAGTCAGCGGCGAGCCTGACCGCGACGTAGGTCTCGGTCACGGACTTCGGGTCGACCCCGGCGACCTGGAGGTACCCCTCGTACTGGCCCTTGACGGTGTCCTGCGGAGTCAGCGGCCGCAACGCGCCGATCAGCTGGGACTTGGCCACCGCCCAGGAGTCCAGGCCGGCTCCGTCCGGCGGCTCGGCCAGCACCGTCGCGAGGACCTGGAGCATGTGGTTCTGCACCACGTCCCTGATGGCCCCGGTCTTGTCGTAGAAGCTGCCCCGGTCGGCGACGTCGAACGCCTCGGCCATCGTGATCTGGATGCTCTGCACGTAGGTCCGGTTCAGCAGCGGCTCGATGATGGTGTTCGCGAACCGGGCGAACATCAGGCTCTCGACCGGATCCAGCCCCAGCCAGTGGTCGACCCGGTAGATCGCGTCCTCGGGGAAGTAGGTGTGCATGGTCGCGTTCAGCTGCTCGGCGCTGGCCAGATCGGTGCCGAACGGCTTTTCCACCATGACCCGGCTACCGCCCGCGCGTCCGGCCTTGGAGATGCCCTCGGCGATGCGGCCGAACAGCGGCGGCGGCACTTCGAGGTAGAACAGCGCCCGCTGGCCTGACCCGATCGCGTCCGACATGGCTTGGTAGGTGGCTGGGTCATCCAGGTCGCCGTCGATGTATTTCAGCAGGCCCAGCATCTTGACCGCGGCCGGGCTGCCCGGGTCCATGTTGTTCAGCCGCAGCGAGGCGGTCGCGTAGTCGCGGAACGCCTCCAGGCCCCAGCCGCTCTTGGCCACCCCGATCACGGGCACGTCGAGCACGCCCCGCTCGACCAGCCCCACCAGCGCGGGGAACGTCTCCAGCTTCGCCAGGTCGCCGGTAGCACCGAAGATCACCAGCGCGTCGACTTGGTCCGTGCTCATGTCCGCTCCCTCAACGTGGCCGCCCGGCACCTATCCTGCCGCACTGCCAGGTGCACTCACGCGGGTACTGGGCATGATCCAAGGCGTGGCCTGATTCAGGCACTGGTACCACTGCCCGTTCCGGATCATGGAGATTTTTTCCCGAACGGCTTGTGGTGGCTGCTCGAACGCAGCCGGGCCGCTTACCCGCCGGCGCCAGCTGACGGATCCGTGTGAAAAGGTAGAAACCATGCGCGAGATCGTGATTTGCGAACCGGTCCGGACCCC
>PMOU01000053.1 GCA_003161205.1 Actinomycetota bacterium
ATCCGGACGTCCACGCTGACCGCGGTCACGCCCTGCCGGGTGGCCTCGGTCCCGGCCGGGCAGTTCGAGCCGGCCGTGCTGGCCGAGCTGGCGGCCGGACACCGGCGCGAGGACGCCGACAACGCGGTCCGGTCCTGAGCGTGCGCGTTCACCTGTGCGGAGTACGCGGCTCGACGCCGGCTCCCGGCCCGGAGTTCGTCCGGTACGGCGGGCACACCTCGTGCCTGGCCGTGGCCCACGACGGCGGCCCGCCACAGCTCATGCTGGACGCCGGCACCGGGCTGCGCCGGGCCGCCACACTGCTTGACGGGCCGTTCTACGGCACGATCCTGCTCACCCACCTGCACTGGGACCACGTGCACGGGCTGCCGTTNNGGACGGAGCGGGCAGCACCTCCTCAGCCAACGCCGAGGAGGTGCTGGCCCGGGGCATGTCGCCGCCGCACTTCCCGATCGGGCCGGGCGAGCTGCGCGGCCGCTGGTCGTTCGGCCTGCTGGCCGCCGGGGAGTTCAAAGCCGAGGGCTTCACGGTGGAGGCGGCCGAGATCCCGCACAAGGGCGGCCGGACGTTCGGCTACCGGGTCAGCGACGGGCACTCGGTGCTGGCCTACCTGCCCGACCACGGACCGATCGAACTGGGACCCGGACCGCAGGGCTGGGGCGAGTACCATCCCGCCGCGCTGGCGCTGGCCGCCGGGGCGGACGCGCTGGTGCACGACGCCTTCTGGCTCGACGCGGAGGCACCGGCCGAGGCGATGCTCGGGCACGCCACGGCGGATTACGCGGTCGAACTGGGCCGTCGGGCCGGAGTCCGCCGGGTGGTGCTGGCCCACCACAAGCCGGACCGGACCGACGACGAGCTCGACCGGCTGGCGGACCGGTTCCGTGCCGACCCCGGCGTGATCGTGGCCGCCGAAGGGACGGTCATCGACCTGTGAACCCCGGCCCGGCATGATCGCCGCGGAACCTGAGCCAGCAGGATGCGCTGCCCGGTGAGCCAGCGCTGCGCCGTCCTGGCATGCTGGAGGCATGGACGCTGACAGATCTTCTTCTGTTCTCAGCCGACGGGCGTCCTGGATCGTCTGCCTCGCCCGCCGGACTTACTACTCGGTCAGGGAGATGCATGAAGCGATAAAAAGCGCGTCCCGGCTGATGTTGAGGTACGGCCTGGTCGAGTCCGACCAGCCGCCGGACACCTACGCCGAGTTCCTGCTCCGGACCCGGCCCACCGTGCGGCACGAACCCCCCGCGCACCGCCGGGCGGCCGGCCGGCCGATCAGGTAGGCGTCCGGCCGCGGCCGGCCGTGAACCGCCGCCGGCGGGCAGGAGCGGCTGCCGAGGAGGCGAGTGGGGACGTGGGACGGGAGAGAGGGCTGTCACCACCGCCCGTTCGGTAGAAGATGGACAGATGCGGGACGGACGATCACCGATGACCAGGAGCCCGGCCCTGATCAGGACGCGAGCCGCGGCGGTGCGGGCCATGGCGGTGCCGGACTGGCTGGCCGAGGTGGTGCGCCCGCGGCCGGCACCGCTGCCGTGGCCGGACATGCTCCGGGCGATGCTCGCGATCTGCGTGCCGCTGTCGGTTGCCCTGGCGCTCGGCAAGGGCACGCTCGGGGTGCTGCCCGCGATGGGCGGGCTGATCGGCACGGTGGCCGACACGGGGGGGCCGTACCTGACCCGGGTCAAGCGGGTCGGCTCGGCCGCGGTGTTCGGCGGAGCCATCGGCCTGGCCATCGGATCCGTTACGCATGGTCACGGCTGGCTCGCGGTGCTGGCGCTGGTCGTGGTCGCCGGCGTGTCCGGCGTACTCAGCGCCGTCAGCGACATCGGGTCGGTGACCGGGCTGCAGCTTCTCGTCTACACCGCGCTCGGCGCCGGGCCGGTCGGCGCCCTGCGGCCGGTCTGGCACACGGCCGCCGGGTTTCTGGTCGGCGTCGTCTGGGCCCTCCTGCTGATCGTGCCCGGCTGGCTGCTGTCGCCGCACAGCAAGGAACAGCGCGACGCGGCCGCGGTCTACCACGCGCTGGCGGGGCAGCTGCGCGCGATCGGCACCAGCCAGTTCACCGCCGAGCGGCAGCGGCTGACCGGCGCGCTCAACCTCGCCTACGACGAGCTGCTCACGGCCAGGTCCACCGCCACCGGCCGGAACCGGCGGACCATGCGCCTGGTCGCCGTGCTGAACGCGAGCCTCCTGATGGCCGAGGCCGTGGTCGCGCTCGGCGTCGCGGGGACCCGGCCCCCGCCGCTCGTCATCGACACGATAGATCGGCTGGCGGACTCGATCGGGAACGGGACGCCGCCGCCGATGATTCCGCCGCCGTGGGACTACAGCCCGACCATGCTCACGCTGCGTGATGCCATGGCCGGGGCGGCGCGGGCGCTGGTGCGCGAGTGGTCACCGCAGGATCATGCCCGGATCGGGCTTCGCGACCGGCTGCACGTGGTTTCCGGGGCGGTCGGCATGGTTCCCGGGGCGGTTCCCGGGGCCGTCGGTGCGGTTGGGTCGGTTGGGGCAGTTGGGGCGGTTGGGGCGGTTCGAGTTGGTCAGCGGGTTCGAGGGCTGGCTGAGCGACTGCTCGAGGAGTTCGGCGGCGGCAAGCTCAGCCGGATCTTCACGCTCCGGCTGATGATCTGCATGGGCGTGGCCGGGCTGGTGAGCGAGGTGCTGCCGCTGCAGCGGTCCTACTG
>PMOU01000471.1 GCA_003161205.1 Actinomycetota bacterium
AACAGCCGCCAGCCCGCGAACAGTTCCTCCCGCGACAACGCGGACCCGCCGGCGCCCGCCCCGCCCACGCCGACCCCGTCGGGGCCGAACGCGACGCCGAGGAGCCGGCCCAGCCGCACGCCCGCGTAGGCCCGTTCGCCCGGATCGGGAACGAACGCCTCGAGGCCCTCGGCTAGCTTGACCGCCGCGACCTCGGCCGGGTCTTCCTCGGCGATGCCGAGACGCTGCCGGACGATCTCGGCCAGCGCCCAGAACACCACGCCCTCGCCGTAGGACAGGCACCGGCCCCGGTGCCACCACACCCCCGCGGCCAGGCCGTCCACGTATTTCTCGAACTCCCAGCCCAGCCGCGACTTGCCGACCCCGGCCGGGCCCGACACCAGCACCAGCCGCGGCACCCGCCGGTCCGCCGTGGCATGAAACAGGTCCTTGATCGTGCGCAGCTCCACGTCCCGGCCGGTCAGGGGCGCCTCCAGCCCGTCGACCCGCTGGGCTCCGCCGACCCAGGACAGCACCCGGGTCGCCCGCCACAGCGGCTGCGGCTCGGACTTGCCCTTCAGCTGGCGCTCCCCGGCGTCCGCGAACCCGACGGCGCTGCCAGTCAGCCGGTACGTCGCCGCGTCGGTCAGCACCTGGCCCGGCTCGGCCGCCGACTGCACCCGCGCCGCGGTGTTCACCGCATCCCCGGCGACCATGCCCTCGCCTACCGCGCCGACCGTGACGGCGACCTCACCGGTCACCACCCCGGCCCGCGCGGCGAGCCCCGGCACCCCGGCTTCGGCGCCCAGCTCCGCCACCGCGGCCACCAGGTCAAGCGCGGCCCGGACGGCCCGCTCCGCGTCCCCCTCGGTGGCGGCCGGCGTCCCCCAGACCGCCATCACGGCATCGCCGATGAACTTCTCCACCACCCCGCCGTAGCGGCCTACCACCGTCCGCGCCACCCCGAAGTACTGCGACAGCAGTTCGCGCACAGCCTCGGGATCGCGCGACTCAGACAACGGGGTAAATCCGACCACGTCACAGAACAGCACCGAGCACACCCGCCGCTCGGCCACCGGTACCGCCGGCGACCCGGCCGCCGACGCGGGCGCGACCGGCGCGGACCTGGCCTCGGGTACCGCCGCTCCGCACGCACGGCAAAAGCGCTTGCCGGGGGCAAGCGGCTCACCGCACGACGGGCAACCTCCCGCCGGAGCACCGCAATCCCCGCAGAAGCGGTCACCCTCTCCCAAAGGCGCACCGCACTGCCCGCACCTCAACCGGCCCTCCCTACGCCCGGCGCCCTACCGGTGTTACGCCCCACATACCCCAGCCAGCAGTTTTCCACCCAGCGGACAAGCCGCTTGAAGAAACACCGAAGACGCCCAACCGGCCCGACACGGGTTATACGCACTCACCGTCTCGCCTCGACGACAGCAAATGATGACGACACGGTATCAGCCTTAAGCGGGCATTTACATCCGCCAGAATCGCCGGCCGGGCAGGCCGTCAGGACCCGCAAAAGTCACGGCCATCGTGCGTATTAAGCATGTTGAAGCGACCCGGCTTCCTGCGGGGCGGCGTCGCCGGTTAGGCCCGTATCCGGGGTTTTGCCTCCTCGATGTCGTCGGCGCGGTCCAGCAGCGGCTGGCAGCGGAGACGACGGCCGATGGTGCGGGCTTCGTCGATGGCGAGTGCGGCAGCCTCGGCATCGCCCTGCCGGGTGAGGTGCCCGGCCTGGTCGAGCAGGCCGTGGGCGAGGTGGTAGGGAGTGGACTGCTCGCGCAGGCTGACGATCGCGGCGGCGAAGGCGGCCGAGGCGCCCTGGTCGGCGTCGCTGGCGGCCAGCCGGGCGCGGACCAGATCACGCTCGGCCCGCAGCATGGGCGCGATGTGCCCGGGCGGGTGGGAGTCGAGCAGGGCGAGCAGGTCGCGGGCGGCGGAGGCGTCCTGCAGCTCGAAGGCGGCGCGGGCGGCCAGCGGCCAGGCCCAGCGCAAGGACTCACTGCTGATGCCCAGGGCATCCTTATGAGCCAGCGCCGCGCGCGCGTGCCGCAGCGCATCGACCGGCTGGCGGCGAGCGGCGGCGGTGAACGCCTCCACGATGCTGATCAGCGCCTTGTCCTGGACATCCTCGCTGGCGCGCAGGTCCCCCAGTTGGGCCAGCATGGCCCTGGCGGTGTCGGCGTCGCCGCGCAGGGCCGCCAGCCAGCCGCGGTCACAGCCGAGGAAGTCGTCGCCGGCTAGCCCGTCAGAGTCCATCGCCTGGGCGAGCTCGGCCTCGGCGGCATCCCACTCGCCGAGCGACAGCAGCGGCACGACCAGGTTGATGATCGCCACCGCCAGGTGGTTCTGGTTGCCGACCCGGCGCAAATGCCCGGCCGCAGTCCGCGCGGCCTGCGCCGCGGCGGCGGGGTCGTTGATCGCCAGTACGTCCGAAAGGTTCAGCAGCGCCCGTCCCAGGGAGGCGTTGTCGCCGACCTGCGTGGCGAGGCGTACGCTCTCGCGCAAGTAGGCGATTCCTTCGGCCCGTCGCTGCTCATGACCGTTGAGGTAGAACGCGCGGGTAAGCAACAGGCGGCTAATTTGATCGGGACCGACGTCGAGGGCCTGGCCGAGGGTAAGCGCCTCGGTGGTCAGCCGGTCGGCAGCTGGCGAGCCGACGAACACCTCCACCAACCCAAGTTCATTCAGGGCATCGACGGTATCGGTGTCGGGCTCGGCGCGCAGAACCTCCAACGCCGCGGTGAGTCGCTCGCGGGCCTCGCCACTGCGGCCGGAACGGCGTAGTGCGCGCCCGGCGATGGCCTGGGCGCGGGCGGCGGCCCGAGCCTGGCCGCACTGCAGGTAGTAATCGTGAGCTCGGTCGGCATACCGGACCACCGCGACAAAGTCCGTGGCTTGGGCGGCTTGCGCGGCGCGTTCCCACAACGTGCCGGCATCGGACCCGTCCTCGGTACCCGGCGGCCCGTCTGCGGCGTCGGTGAGGGTGAGCTCGGCGGCGGCGGCGTAGCTGTCGGCAGCGCGGGCGGGGGCGCCGGTGCGCTCGGCGCGTTCGGCGGCCCGGATCAGGGCGGTGATGGCCTGGCCGCGAATCTGGCCGGTATCGGGATCATCGGGGATGGCGCGCAGCGCATCCAGGTAGTGCCGCGCGATCACGTCGGCCATCTCTTCGCCGCCGCCGGCGAATGCGGCGCGCAGGTGCGCCGCGACGGCGAGGTGGCGGGTCTTGCGGTCCCGCCGGGACAATGTGTCGTAGGCGACCTGCCGCAGCATCTCCTGAGCGAACTGGTAGCTGCCCCGCTCCGGCGATAGCGGATCGGCGGACACCGACAGGACCTCGCGGCGGACCAGATGCGCCAGCGCCGTCCGCACGCTGTCTTCGTCCCGCCCGGACACGGCGATCAGCGCCTCGGCCGGAAATGTACTGCCCAGCACCGCGGCGTCAGCGACCAGCCGCCGCACATCGGGATCCAGCGCATCGAGCCGGGCGGCCAGCAGCGCATGCAGGCTGTCCGGCACTGCCAGCTCCCCGATATCCCCGACCAGCCGGTAGACCCCGCCCACGGGCTGGACGATGTCCCGGTCGATCAGCGACCGCACCGTCTCCACCGCGAACAACGGCACGCCCTGCGCCTGACCGCTGATCGCCGCCCGCGCCGCCGGCGGCATGCCGGGCACCAGCGCATCCACCAGCCGGTCCATCGACACCGGATCCAGCGGATCCAGCGTCAGCATGATCCGGTTCCGCCCCGCGCCGAACCCGGGCCGGGCCTGGCCAAGCTCCGGCCGGGCGAACACCAGCACGTACACCGGCAGGTCCCGCGCCCAGTCGATCAGATGATCCAGGAAATCAAGCAGCCCGCTATCGGCATACTGGGCATCCTCCACCAGCAGCACCACCGGCCGCACCGCCGCGAGCCGCTCGAAGAACAGCCGCCA
>PMOU01000305.1 GCA_003161205.1 Actinomycetota bacterium
AGCACACCGCCGTTGGACTCGGAGTTGATGTAGCCGTAGACCGCCACCAGCGCGGCGGCCCCGCCGCCGACCGAGTTGAACATCGACACCAGCTGCGGCATGGCGGTCATCTGCACGCTCTGCGCCGCGTACAGACCGACCGCGGAGCCGATCAGCGCGCCAGCGATCAGCACGATCCAGCCGGTCGCGGTGACGGTGCCGTCGTGGATCAGCAGGATCAGGGTGGCCACGCCCGCGATGATCATGCCCGTCATCGAGACCTGGTTGCCCCGGCGCGCCGTCGCCGGGCTGTTCATCAGGTGCAGGCCGATGACGAAGAACACGGCCGCCAGCACGTAGACGAGCTGGATGTTCCCGGTGAACCCGCTCATGAACGGGCCTTGATCCGGGCGCCCGCCTGCTCGATCAGGCCCTTGAAGCCCTTGGCTCCCTCGANNAAGAACGATGCGATGAACGCCAGGATGTAGCCGACCGCGTTGTTCGCCGTCACCCCGATCAGCAGGGCGCCGGCCAGCACGATGCCGTGGATCGAGTTGGTCGCCGACATCAGCGGCGTATGCAAGGTAGCCGGGACCTTCCCGATGACCTCGATACCGACCAGCAGCGCGAGAACGAAGATGGTCAGGTCAGTTACTAGTGCCGTTGACACCGGCGCCTCCGCCTTTGGGTGGTAGCTCTGCTTGCGGCTCGGCGAACAAAGCCGGCTGTATTTCGGCACCAGGGTCGGCCGCCGGCCCGGCCCCAGGGTCCGCCGCCAGGTCGGCACCAGGGACAGGCGCCAGATCGGCATCAGGGACAGGCGCCAGGTCGGCATCAGGGACAGGCGCCAGGTCGGCATCAGGGACAGGCGCCGGGTCGGCGCGCGCAGCGGGCGCGGGCTGGCCAAGCAGGCCGGCCACCCCCGGATGCACGACCTGGCCGCCGTAGGCGACCACCACGCCGGCCTGGATCTCGTCGCCGGTGTCGATGGCCAGCGCGCCGTCCTTGGTCAGGTGCAGCAGCAGCGCGCTGATGTTCCGCGAGTACGCGGCCGACGCCGCGGCGGGCACGGTGGCGGGCAGGTTGTCCGCGCCGATGATGGTAATCCCGTTGCCGGTGACGACCGTTTCGCCGGGCCGGGATCCGGCCACGTTGCCGCCGAGCACGCTGGCGCCCATGTCCACGATGACCGATCCCGGCGTCATCGCCTTGACCGCGTCCTCGGTCACCAGCCGGGGCGGCCTGCGGCCGGGCACCTGCGCGGTCGTGATCACCACGTCGTGCCTGGCGATATGGCCGGCCAGCTCGTCCTGCTGGGCCTGGCGCTCTTCGGCGGTCAGCTCGCGAGCGTACCCGCCCTCGCCGGCCGCGGATCCGACCGAGGTCAGCTCGATGAACGTGGCCCCGAGCGACTCAACCTCCGTCTTCGACGAGGGCCGCACGTCGTAGCCGCTCACGACCGCGCCGAGTCGCCTCGCCGTGCCGATCGCCTGCAGGCCGGCCACCCCGGCGCCGAGCACCAGTACCTTGGCGGGCCGGGCGGTGCCTGCCGCGGTGATCAGCATGGGGAAGAACCGGCCGAACGCGGTGGCGGCGACCAGGGCCGCCTTATAGCCGGCCACGTTCGACTGAGAGCTGAGCGCGTCCATCGGCTGCGTACGGGACAGCGTCCGCGGCAGCCCGTCGAGACTGATCGCGGTCACGCCCTGAGCGGCCAGGACGGCGGCTAGGTCAGGATCGGTAAGCGGGGCTAGCATGCCGACGATCGCCTGGCCCGGCTTGAGCTGACCCGCCATCGCGGCCGAGGGCTTGGCGACGGTGAGGATGACGTCGGCCGTCCGGTACAGCTCAGCGGAGCTCACGATGGCCGCGCCGGCATCGGCGTAGACGGCGTCGGCCAGCCACGCGCCTTCGCCCGCCCCACTCTCTACCAGCACATCGATCCCAGCGGGACGCAGTCGGGCGATCGCGTCCGGCACTAGGGCAACCCGGCGCTCACCTGGTGCGGTCTCCTTGACGACGGCTGCCTTCATGCGCGCGACCTCGTATCCCTTCTCCGATTCCCGCGTGTTCTACCGGAACCGACCATATCCATCATGAGCCCGGTCCGGTAAGGGCTGGGGCCCGTGATCCAGCCAGACCTAAGTCACTAGCCCCACCAGATGCCCGCCGTAACATCCCCGCAGGTTACCGGTCTTCCTCCCCGCACCCACCGCCACCCGCCGTTCTCGCCGCGCCGGCCCTCCCCGTACCTGCCGCCCTGCCCGCACCCGTCGTCCCCGCACCTGCCGCCCTGCCCGCACCCGTTGTCCCGGCGCCGCCGCGCCTCGCACCCGTTATCCCGGCACTGCTGTTGTCCAGGCATCTGCCGCGTTGCCGACCGAACGGCTATCCTTCCGCGCGCAGCAGCTTGCTGATCTTGTCGCCAGCCGCGACGACGGCCGCGGCGTGCATCCGGCCCGGCGACCTGGTCAGGCGTTCGATCGGGCCGGAGACCGATACCGCGGCCAGGACACGGCCGCCCGGTCCGCGCACCGGTGCGGACACCGACGCCACGCCGGGCTCGCGCTCGGCCGCGGTGGCCGCCCAGCCGCGCCTGCGCACCTGGGCGAGGGTGGCCGCGGTGAACTTCGCGCCGCGCAGGCCGCGGTGCATGCGGCCGCCTTCCTCCCAGGCGAGCAGGACCTGGGCAGCCGAGCCCGCGGTCATCGGCAGCGCGGCGCCGACCGGGACGGTGTCCCGCAGCCCGCTTGACCGCTCGGCCGCCGCCACGCAGATGCGCGTGTCGGCGTGCGCCCGGTAGAGCTGGGCGCTCTCGCCGGTCATATCCCTGAGCTGGATCAGGATTGGCTGCGCGATCGCCAGCAGCCGGTCCTCGCCGGCCGCCGCGGCCAGCTCGCCGATCTTCGGACCGAGCACGAACCGGCCCTGCGCGTCGCGGGCCAGGATGCGGTGGCTCTCCAGCGCGACCGCGATCCGGTGCGCGGTCGGCCGCGCCAGGCCCGTCGCCTTGACCAGCTGTGCCAGTGAAGCCGGTCCGGCCTCCAGTGCGGACAGCACAGAAATCGTCTTGTCGAGGACGCCGACTCCGCTAGAGTTGTTCATGTAATGAATACTGCCGTCTCGACATGCGAGACGCAAACGAAAGGAGTGAGCGTGATGGGCCGTACGCTCGCCGAGAAGATCTGGGACGCCCACGTGGTGCGTAGCGCGGAAGGCGAGCCCGACCTGCTCTATATCGACCTCCATCTCGT
>PMOU01000416.1 GCA_003161205.1 Actinomycetota bacterium
GCGGACAAGGTGGCGATAACCCGCGCGGCGATAACCCGCGCGGCGATAACCCGCCAAGCCCCGGCCGCGGCGGCGCCAACGCACCCAACGCACAAGCCGCCATGCAGCAGGCCAATGTGCCAAGCGGCGGACGCGGCGGACGCGGAGCAAACGCTCAACCGGCCCCGGCGTACCAGAATATGTCCGTCACTGCCACCGAAGCCGGGCAGCAGGATTTGGCCGCGGCAAGCGATTTCACTTCCCAAGCCGATGCCAATAACGCCGATGCCAACGAATCCCTGATGGTGATCGGCAGCAGCAGCGGTGGGATCGGCGGCCCGCCTCCCGGCCAGGATCAGGGCCAGGGGCGCCCTCCCTTCGGCGGCCCCGGCGGTCCCGGCGGGCCGGGGCGCGAGGGGGAACCGCCCAGGCGCGAGGCTGGCGGCAACGGACATTACCTCGGCGGGGCCGGACCCCGGGGGCGGGCGCCCCGCTGGGAAGACGGCGACCCCGGCGAGCCGACGCGCCAGCTGCCCGTTCACCCGGGCGCGGCGGTACGGGGAGTCACGGCGGTCCAGGGGACGCGGCACCCGGACAACCGCGGCAGGCCTGCGGGGTCGCCGCGGGCCGGGCTGCGGTGGGGCTCGCTGCAAGGCGGCCTCGGCGTCTGCCTCATCGTCGGCAGCACGGCGATCGGCGCGATCGCCACCATGGCGACGGGGAAGGCCCCCGGTCTCCTGCTCGGGGTCTTCGTCATCATCGGCACCGTCGCCGCCGGGCTGGCCGTCCGGCCCGAGGCCGGACGGCTGATCCTCCCGGTGCCGGCGCTGTCTTACCTGGTGGCCGCGCTGATCGCCGGGGTTATCTACAACCGTTCCGGGGACTCGTCCAAGGCCGCGCTGGCCATCGCCGCGGCCCAGTGGATCGCCAGCGGATTCTTCCCGATGGCCGTCGCCACCGCGGCGGCCGTCGTGCTCATCGCCGTCCGCTGGGGCTTGTGGCGCACCGGCCGCGGCGCGGGCGGATCCGGCGCGCGGCCCGGCCCGGCCCGCAGGCCCCCGGCGGCCCCGACGTCCTTCGTGGACTCATGGGCCCCGGAGTCGCGGTACCCGGCGGACTCGCGGTACCCGGCGGAGTCCCGGGACCGACGTCCTGGCCAAGCCGGCGGCGGCGCCGGGAGCTGGAATGATGAGCGCCCGCCCGGGCGCGAGCGCGGCTACCGCCGGCCCGGATCCGGGCCCTACAACTTCTCCAGCGGGGCATAGCGGAGCACCAGGTGCTTGACGCCGTAATCGGCGCCAAAGTCGATCTTGGCCTCGGCCTGGTCACCGTAGCCTTCGGTGGACACCACGGTGCCGAGGCCGAACTTGTCGTGCGTCACCATGTCCCCGGGCGACAACGCGGGCACCGGCCGGTTCCCCGGCGAACGGGTCCCGGGCCGCTGGGCCATCCGCTCCTGCGCGGGCCTGCTCGCCGACATCGCCGCCTCGGCGTCACGGCGCCACTCGATGAGGTCCGCCGGGATCTCGCTGAGGAACCTCGACGGCTGATGGAACGAGGGACGGCCCCACCAGTTCCGGCCCATGGCGCGGGTCAGGTACAGCCGCTGCTCCGCCCGGGTAATGCCGACGTAAGCCAGCCGNNTCTTCTTCCATCCCGGTCAGGAACACCACGGGAAACTCAAGTCCCTTGGCCGTGTGCAGCGTCATCATCGTCACCAGGCCGCCGTGCTCTTCGCCCTCGGGGATCTCGTCGGCGTCCGCCACCAGGGACACCTGCTCGAGGAATTCCGCCAGCGTCCCCTCCTCGCGCGAGCCGTCGAACTCGCGGGCCACTGACACCAGCTCTTTGAGGTTCTCCACCCGGCTGACGTCCTGCAGGTCCGAGGAGGACTCCAGCGACTCCTGGTACCCGGTGCGGTCGAGCACCGCCTCGGCGAGCTCCGCGACCGGGATCTGCTCGGCGAGTTCCCTGAGCCCGTCGACGAGCGCGTTGAAGCCCGCGATGGCATTCGCGGACCGGGCCGCCAGCCCCGGCACGTCGGCCGGGCGCGCCAGCGCCTGGGCGAACGTGATCCGCTCCCGCTGCGCNNTTGGCGATCAGCCGCAGGTAGGCGAGCAGGTCACGGACCTCGCGCCGCTCATAGAACCTGACCCCGCCGACCACCCGGTAGGGCAGCCCGACCCGGATGAACACTTCCTCGAAGACACGGGACTGCGCGTTCGTCCGGTAGAAGACCGCCACCTGGCCCGGCGTGGCCTGCCCGGCATCGGTCAGCCGGTCGACTTCCTCGGCCACGAACGCGGCCTCGTCGTGCTCGTTGTCGGCGACGTAACCGGTGATCGGCGGCCCCGCACCCTGATCAGACCACAGGTTCTTCGGCTTCCGGCCGCGGTTCTGCGAGACCACGGCGTTGGCGGCGGCCAGGATGTTCTGGGTGGAACGGTAGTTCTGCTCGAGCAGGATGACCTTCGCGTCCGGGTAGTCCTGCTCGAACTCGGTGATGTTGCGTATCGACGCGCCGCGGAAGGCATAGATCGACTGGTCAGCGTCGCCGACGACGCATAGCTCGGCCGGCGGGAGAGATGGCCCGGCGGCTGAGTCAAGGCCCGTTCGGCCGGAAAAAATTTGAGTACCGCCCGAGACAAGCTCCCTGATCAGGACGTACTGCGCGTGGTTGGTGTCCTGGTACTCGTCCACGAGCACATGCCGGAACTGGCGGCGGTACTGCTCGGCCACGTCCGGCAGGGCCTGGAAGAGATTGACCGTGACCATGATCAGGTCGTCGAAGTCCATCGCGCCGGCCGCCAGCAGGCGGCGCTGGTACTCGCGGTACGCCTCGGCGAGGACCTTGTCCCGGGCCGTCTGGGCGCGGGACGCGAACGTCTCGTGGTCGATCAGCTCGTTCTTCAGGTTCGATACCGCCGCCGCCATCGCCTTCGGCGGGAACTGCTTGGCGTCGAGTTCGAGCTCACGGCAGGTCAGCGCCATCAGGCGCTGGGAGTCCGCCTGGTCATAGATGGAAAACGACGAGGGGTAGCCGAACCGCTTGGCCTCCCGGCGCAGGATGCGCACGCAGGCGGAGTGGAACGTCATCACCCACATGAACCGGGCCCGCGGGCCGACCAGCGCGGCCACCCGGGCCTTCATCTCACCGGCGGCCTTGTTGGTGAAGGTAATGGCCAGGATCTCGGACGGCGCCACGTTCCGGGCCGCCAGCAGGTAGGCGATCCGGTGGGTGAGCACCCGGGTCTTGCCCGAGCCCGCGCCGGCCACGATGAGCAGCGGGCTGCCCTCGTGCACGACGGCAGCACGCTGCTCCGGATTGAGTCCGTCAAGGAGGGCGTCTATCGCGAGGGCGGCCACCCCAACAGGGTAGGCGCTCCCACCGACAAACGCAGGGCGCGCGTGCACCGCAGCCCCGTCGGCATCAGGAGGCGTAACGCTTCACTAGCTGGGGAAACCGGGTCAGGAAAAGGTGCCGCCGACGGGTTTCCAGGTCACCGGATATATCCATTTTCCGGCCCCGGCCGATGCGCGTTATGGGCTATTCTGGCCGTCTTGACCGTAGTTGGATGCGACGAGGAGCAACTCGCATACGACGCCCCCGGGGGGTGCCATGGGATCGCGCAGCCGGTCCATCCGGCTCCGGATTTACTCCCTCGTGGCGATCCCGCTGGTCGCCATGGTCGGGCTGCTCGCCTACGTGGCGGGCACCTCCGTCAACAACGCCGTCAACCTGGACCGCGCGCCCAACCTGATCAACGCGACCTCGCTGCCGGCCGCGGAGTTCGTCAACTACCTGCAGGACGAGCGCGCGGCCGCGGTGACCTACCTGTTCCGGCCCACGCCGGCCAGCCTGGCCGCCTACAACACCGCCATCGCGAGCACCAGCGAGCACGCCAGCGCGTTCCAGGCGGCCATGACCTCCCCGGCCACGGTCAGCAGCGAAACCCCCCGCGAGGCGGCGGCGATCAGCACCGTGCTCGCCGGCCTGAGCAAGCTCAAGCTCCTGCAGGGAGAGGTCCGGGCGCGGGCGGTCACGCCGCTGGACGCGCTCGCCGCCTACAGCCAGGGCATCGCCGCCGAACCCGCCCTGTTCCTGGCCGAAGCCAACAGCGAGACCGGCGCCGCGGCCGTGGGCCAGGCCCTGGGCCTGATCGCGACCGTGCAGGCCAGGGAGGAGCTCTCCCAGGAATGGGCGCTGCTCGGGGGCATGCTGGCCGGCAACCAGCTGACGCGCGATGAGCGCGTCGCGTTCACCCAGGCGGCGGCGGCCCGGCAGGCCGACCTGCAATCCGCCCAGGCCATCTTGACCCCGGCCAACCTGGCGGTCTACCAGGCCGAGCAGAACGGTTCCGCGGCCGCGCAGGTCAGCCTCGCCGGCATCGAGCAGGCGCTGGCCGGGGGCGCCGACGTCAGGCAGCTGGGGACCACTCCGGCCCAGTGGCAGGCGACCGCGGGCACGCTGCTGCAGGACTACTACAACGGCGGCGTGGCGGTCGCGCACGCGGAACTGGCGGCCGACCACCAGTCCAGCCGGTCGGCGTGGACCCGGGTCGCGGTGACGAGCGGCATCGCCCTGCTCGCGCTGTTCCTGACCATCGTGGTGACGACCCTCGTCGCCCGCGGCATCATCCGGCGGCTGCGCGGGCTCGAACGTTCCGCGCTCACCCTCGCCCACGATCAGCTGCCCGACGTGATCGCCAGGCTGAGGCGAGGCGAAGACGTCGACGCGGCCCAGGAGGCACCGCCGCTGGAGCCGGGCCCGGGCCAGCTGAGGCCCGGGAAGATGAGCGGGGACGAGATCGGCCGGGTCGGGCAGTCCTTCGACCTGGTCCGGCAGACCGCCATCCGGGCCGCCGTGGACGAGGCCAGGCTCCGGCGGGGCCTCAACGACATGTTCCGCAGCCTGGCGCGGCGCAGCCAGTCGCTGCTGCACCGCCAGCTGACCCTGCTCGACCAGATGGAACGGCGGGCGACCGACCCCGAGGCCCTCGATGACCTGTTCCGGCTGGATCACCTCACCACCCGGATGCGCCGCCACGCGGAAGGCCTGATTATCCTGGCCGGCGCGCCGGCCGGCCGTGGCTGGAGCCACCCGGTGCGGATGGTCGACGTCATGCGCGGCGCGATCGCCGAAGTCGAGGACTACGCCCGGGTCACGGTCGCGACCCGGAGCCAGGCCGCGCTGTCCGGCTCGGCCGTCGCCGACGTCATCCACCTGCTGGCCGAGCTCGTCGAGAACGCCACCACGCTTTCCCCGCCCTATACCTCGGTGCGGGTGGCCGGGGATACCGTGGCCAGCGGATTCGCCATCGAGGTCGAGGACCGCGGACTCGGGATGAGCCCGGACCGGCTCGGCGAGCTGAACGAGCGGCTGGCCAGCCCGCCTGAGTTCAACCCGGCCGATAGCGAACAGCTCGGCCTGTTCGTCGTCGGCCAGCTCGCGAAGCGGCACGGTATCCGGGTAACGCTCAAGGCGTCGCCCTACGGCGGCATCGCGGCCATCGTGCTGATACCGCGCCACCTGGTAGTGACCGAGGACGCTTTGGCCGGGCCGCCGGATGAGCCCGCGGCGATCACCATGGCGTCTCACGCGACCAACGGCCACGACGGGGCCGCGGCCGAATTCACCGTCGCTTCGCGGCCGTCCGTGCCGGGGCTGGCCGAGCTCCGCGACCTGCCCGCGCTCCCCAGGGCGCCGGAGATCCGCATCTCCGGCCCGCTCAGGCGCACGCCGGACGCAGCCCAGCCGGGCCTGGCCCGCGGTGCGCAGGCGGCCGCGCTCGGTCCGGGGCCAAGTCCGGCCGACCCGGGGCCCAGTCCGGCCGACCCGGGGCACGGAACCGGGCCCGGACCGGGCCGGCCGGGCTCGTGGCCAGAGGACCGCACGCAGCCTGCCTTCGACGTGTTCACGCCGCGGCACCGCGCTCAGCACGCCGCCGGGCCGGCACCGTATCCCGAGCCGGGATCAGACCCCTATCCGGAGCCGGGCGCACCGGGCCTGCGGCCGCCGTCGGCCACCCGGCCTCCGCCGGCCACCCCGATGACGCCGGTGGCGTCGGCACCGCCGGGACACGGAGCGGGTCCGCCGTGGCGGCTTTCGGGCGAGACGGGACCTCTTCCGGTGGTACCCGGCGGCCTGGGGTCGCGGGACGGCGAGCCGGGCACGAACGACGACACCGACGGACTTCCGCGCCGGATCAGGCAGGCCAGCCTGGCTCCTCAGCTGCGCGCCAGCCCGCCGCCGCGCCGGGTCACCGTGGCCAGCAGCGGACTGTCGAACGGGCCTACGCCCGCGGAAATCCGCCAGACCATGTCAGCACTTCAGCGTGCCTGGCAGGAGGGCCGCTCGGCGAGCGCCGACGACTCGCTCACCGCAGGCCCAGTTCCGGGCGAACCGCTCCGGCCGGCCGCCGCTGACGAGCGCCCGGGCCTGGACACTGGCTCAGCCACAGACGGGCGAGCAGGCGGGAAGTCCGATGGAACCTGATACCGGCCCTGATACCGGCACGGCGGGTGGCCTGGGCCAGCTCGACTGGCTTCTCGCCTATGAAATGGCCGTCCTGATCTCCAGATCCGGAGAGCACATCCGGGTCAGCGCCCGCGGGTCCGCGTTCAGCGGCTGGGCGTAAGAGGCGCCATGCCGTCCGACGACGAACGGTGGCTGGATGCCGAGGCCGGACCGGTGGTCCGGCCTTATGCCCTGACCCAGGGCCGGACCAGGCCTGCGGGTGACTCAATCGACCTGATCGCGACGGTCATGGTCACGCGCGCCCGGATCGCCGACCCCGCGTCGCTGGCACCCGAGCACGTGAACGTGCTGGCGCTGGCCCGGGCGCCGACAACCGTCGCAGATATCGCCTCTGACGTTGATCTTCCGCTCGGTGTTGTCCGCATCATCCTTGCCGACCTGCGGGAACTCGGCCTGGTCGCGATCAGCACCCCGGTCGCGGCGGCCGAGCGGATCGACAAGCACACTCTCAGGGAGGTCCTCAATGGACTACGGGGCCTTTGACCACCCCGGCGGACAGCCGGGTCACGCGCGCCCGCCCCGTGCCATAAAGATCCTGCTCGCCGGCGGCTTCGGGGTGGGCAAGACCACGCTCGTCGGCGTGGTGAGCGAGATCAAGCCGCTGCGGACCGAGGAACTGCTGTCGGATGCCAGCCTGCGCACCGACAGCACGCTGGGCGTCGAGGCTAAAACGACGACCACGGTCGCGATGGACTTCGGCCGGATCAGCCTGCGCCGTGACCTCGTGCTCTACCTGTTCGGCACGCCGGGCCAGCAGCGGTTCTGGTTCATGTGGGATGAGCTTGCGATCGGCGCGCTCGGGGCCGTGGTCCTCGCCGATACCCGCCGGCTGGCCGACAGCTTTCCCGCCATCGACTACTTCGAGCGCAGGGAAATACCGTTCATCGTGGCGCTGAACTGCTTCGACGGTGCCCGTGCCTACGCCGTGGAAGACGTCAGAACGGCCCTGGACCTGGAGCCCGGTATACCGATCATCCGGTGCGACGCGCGAAACCGGGAGTCAGCTAAAGAGGTGCTGATCGCCTTGGTCGAGCACGTCCTGCTGACCGCGTCGCAGGAATCTGTCTCCGGGATGGCCTAGCCCGGCCTCAGGGATCGCGGAGCACGGCCCAGACCGCCTTGCCGTGCCCGGCGATGGGACTCCATCCCCACACGTGACTGAGCGCCGCGACGATCTGCAGGCCCCGTCCGCTTTCCCTGCCCCAGTCCGGCTGGCGGGGCATCGGCGTCTCGTTACCTGGATCGATGACGGCGAGCATGACNNACCAGCTCATCGATGATCATCTCGGCGTCGTCCGCCAGCAGCTCCAGACCCCAGCAGGTGAGCAGCTCCCGGACGAAGTGCCGGGCGGTCCTGGCCTCTTCCGGCCGCGCGCTGAGCGCCCGGGAGGTTACCGCGGGGGTATCCCACCAGGCAGAGGGCACGGGAAGCAACCGCGGCATGATGTCAGCCACCGGCGGCCAGGGGACGCTGAATTCCTCGTCGTCATCCCCGCTACCTGTAGCGACACTGAGATGCGCCAACGCAACAGCTTCCTGCATGTCATCGGGCCGGAAAACGGTCACCCGTCACGGTGTTTAACTGCGTGCCTAAATCTATGCTGCCTGATATATTGTGCAAATGCAAGACCAAATGCACGTTCATTCGCTTTGTGCACAGGTCTCTGGATAGGCACACAGGGGGCCAGCAGGCAGGTAGAGACGCATCGGGCACTTGCTCACCAATTGCAAGACGCAAATCACAGCGAGTAGACCTTCCCGGTGCGTGCGCTCCCTGCCGAAAGGGGATAAATATGCTCATTACCTACAACGGTATGCTCGCCACGGAGCTCGGTGACGTCCACTGGCTGAAGAGCTGGCACAGCAATCCGAATGGCGAGTGCGTCGAGCTGGCCGTACTGCCCGACGGCGACATCGCGATGCGCAACTCGCGTTTCCCGGCCGGTCCCGTCCTGCTCTACACTCAAGCGGAGATCACCGCGTTCCTGGCGGGTGCCAAGGATGGGGAATTTGATCATCTGCTGACCGAAGCCAGTCAGCTTACTGCCCAGTAACAGCGATAACGGCCGGCGCGCCGCGACACGGCAGTAACGGCCTGACTAACGGGACCCTTCCGAGCTGCGACAACACGGAGGGATCAGGACTCCTGTCAAATTGTCACAGAACCCCCCTTTCGCGAGCGGGAGATCACGTGCGAGACTGGTCCACACCCCGCCATAATCTAGAGTGCGACGTTGCGAGGAGCGCCGATGGTCTCGTCTGAAGACTCGGCCTGGGATGTTCCGCCCAGCATTTTCGGCACGCGGGCAGGCGGTCCGACCGTTCAGCGCCTCGTGCTCGGCGGCCAGCTGCACCGGCTCCGCGACTCGCGCGGAATTACCGCCGAGCAGGCCGCCGAGGCGATCCGCGGTTCGCACTCCAAGATCAGCCGGATGGAACATGGCCGGGTCGGCTTCAAGGAGCGCGATGTGGGTGACCTCCTGACGCTGTACGGCGTCACCGACAGCGAGGAACGCGCCGCGCTACTGAACCTGGCCAGGGAAGCGAACACGCCGGGATGGTGGCACGCCTACTCGGACATCCTGCCTAACTGGCTGGAGCCCTACGTCGGCCTGGAGGCGGCGGCCTCGATCATCCGCACCTACCAGATCCAGCTCGTGCCCGGATTGCTCCAGACCGAAGGCTACGCCCGCGCGCTGATCCGGCAGGGCTCGGCCGCCACCGAGGAGGAAATCGCCCGGCGGGGCGAGCTGAGAGTCAGCCGCCAGGAAATCCTCCGCCGGCCAGACGCGCCGCAGCTGTGGGCCGTCGTCGACGAAGGCGCGCTGCGCCGTCCCGTCGGGAGCAGGGATATCGTCCGCGAGCAGCTGCAGTACCTCATCGAGGTGGCGGATCATCCGGCGGTGACGCTGCAGATCCTGCCGTTCCAGGCGGGCGCGCATTCCGCCATGGGCGGCCCGTTCACCATCTTGCGCTTCGCCGAGCCGGACCTGCAGGATGTCGTGTACATCGAGCAGCTGACCAGCGCGCTTTACCTGGACAAGCCGGTCGAGGTGGACAGCTACCTCGAGGTCATGGAGCAGCTCTGCCTGCAGGCCCAGCCGGTATCGAACACGACCAAGGTGCTCAGCCAGATCCTCGCCAGCACCTGACCAGGCGCGGGTTACCGGCCTGCGGGGCTGCGTTCCTCGCACGCCCACGGCGAGCCGTAATCGGCGAGCAGGTCGAGGAACGGCCGCGCGGGTAGCGCCTCAGGTCCGAGCACTCCGGTTCCGGACCAGGCCCCGGAGTCGATGAGCTCAAGTGCGACCACTGGGTTGACCGCGGTCTGCCAGACCACCGCCTGGGACCCGTACTCGGCCATCGACCAGGCGTTGTCGACCACATGGTGCAGGTACACCTCGCGCGGCGCACCGTCGGTCCCGGTCCCGGTCACCCAGGTGCCCGCGCAGGTCAGGCCGTTCATTGCGTCCCCGAGCGTGGCCGGGTCCGGCAGGCACGCGGCCACCACGTCGCGCGGTGACACGCTCGCGGTCCCCACCCGTACCGGGGTGGTCTGGTCCAGGCCGAGCTTGTGCAGCGTGCGCAGTACGTCGATGAACTCCGAGCCGAGCCCGTACTTGAAGGTGACCCGCCGCGCCTGGACCCACCGCGGCATCAGCAGCACCTCCTCGTGCTCGACGTTCACGCACTCCACCGGGCCGATGCCCGCCGGGAAGGTGAAGACCTCAGGCTCGCTGAACGGCTCGGTGGTGAACCAGCCCCGGTCGCGTTCCCAGACGACCGGCGGGTTCAGGCACTCCTCGATCGTGGTCCAGATGGAAAATGTGGGGGCGAAGTCGTAGCCGGCCACCTTGAGGTTCGAACCGTCCCGGACGCCGAGCTCACTGATCTCGCTGAACAGCTCATCGGCGGCGTACCGGGCGAAGACGTCCGACAGCCCCGGCTCCACTCCCATCCCCGCCAGCGCGAGCCTGTCGGCCTGTTCCCAGGCCGGCGCCAGCGCGAACTGGTCGTCACCCAGCTTGACCCCGGTCAGCCGGTAGGGGTCATCGTGATGCGGGTGAGAAAGCGACATCGCCATGTCGACGTAGTGGGTACGGGCCTGGAGCGCGGCCCGAAAGAGCGGCATCACGAACCGGGGGTCGGTCGCGTTCATCAGCACATCGCAGCGGCGCTCGGTGAGCAGCTCGGCCGCCGCCCGCTCGTCGCGGGCGTCCAGCTGCACGGCCTCATACCCCTGCCGGGCCGCCGCGGCGCGCTGCGCCCGGGTCAGGTCAAAGTCGGCGATAATCAGCTCAGCAAACGGGCGACGGGCGGCAATACGGGCAAATGCCGTGCCGACCCCGCCCGCGCCTACCAGCAGTATCCGCATGGCCTGATCTTAGACCGGCCGACAGCTCGCAGACGAGACCAGCCGTGATATCGAGCTGTTACTACGGATATCGTTGCCGGAAAGCATCATTCGTGCTAGAACCGTACTGTTTAGTGGTGCTGACGTCGCCGTCACACCCCGCCGATGACATTCGCGGCAACGGCCCGGCCGATCGGGGGCCGCCGTTTCCGGCCCGGCTATGCCGGGTTACAGCCAGGAGGGTGAGACATGGCCACTACTGCGTCCGCGTCAGAGCTTGAGCCGGTCGAAGAATACAGAGACAAGGGCCTGAAGGGCGGCGCCCTCGGCCTGGTCTCAAGCGTCGTGATGGGCGTCGCCTCGACGGCTCCCGCCTACAGCCTGGCGGCGACGCTGTTCTTCGTGTTCGGCGCGGTGGCGCTCAAGTCGCCTGCGGTCGCCTTGCTGGCCTTCATCCCGATGCTGCTCTGCTCGATCGGCTACAGCGAGATGAACAAGGCCGACCCGGACTGCGGGACCACGTTCACCTGGGCGACCCGGGCGTTCGGTCCCAAGACCGGCTGGGCGGGCGGCTGGGCTATCGTCGCCGCCGACGTCCTGGTCATGGCCAGCCTGGCCCAGGTGGCCGGGCAGTACATGTTCCTGCTCTTC
>PMOU01000235.1 GCA_003161205.1 Actinomycetota bacterium
GCGGCCGAGCACGAAACTTGTCACGTTGTGAGACGGGAGCAGGCGGCCCCTGTGCGAGGATCTGAACGCGGAAGCCAGGAACCAGACGAAAAGTGGTGAACGGAATGGACGCGGCATCGCCAGAAAAGCCGATGCTGACTGTCGCCCTCGATGTGCCGTCAGCGTACATCCTCGCCGATCAGGCAGCGATCATCGCCGATCTTCAGTTCGTGATGGACGGTTGTAAGCGGCTGCTGGCCGAACTGGCCAAACCCGAGGAAGAACGGGATCCGCTGCTGCCGCTGGCGATCTGGTCATCCACGGTGATCGCTTACACCCGGTGCTTCAGTAAAGGCAAGCGCTTCGGGCTGACCATCGAAGACGTGCAGAAGCTGCCTCTGCACGGGGCGGTCATGAAATTCCATAAATGGATTATCGGGGAGCGCAATAAGCTGACCGCGCATTCCGCGAACCCCTTCGAGGTCGCGAAGGTCGCGGCCGCCCTTTCCCTGCCCGAACAGGAAAAACGGCGGGTGGAAGGCATCGTGATCTTCGCCACGAGCCGTATCGTCATCGACGACGTCGGGGTCCGCCAGCTGGGCGGCCTGGCCTCCGAGCTGGCCAAGCAGACCGCCGCGAAGGCCCAGGAACAGCAGGACGTCGTGCTCAAGGACGCGCAGCAGCTGAACATCGACAGCTTGTACAAGCTGCCGCCGCTGCGCACCTGGCCGCCCGCCGACGAGGACACCGAAGACACCGACGAGGCGCCCGCCGGGAGCGAGTCATGATCGTGGCCAGAAACGGTCGTATTCGCCCGATTCTGGCCACACTGACATAAAACCGGCGCGGCGGCGGCGCGGCGGGTGGGTGGGTGTGGGCGGGTTTAGGGGGACGGTTTTAGGGGCGTGGGCGGGTGCTAGGCGGCGGTTAGGGCTTGGGCGCGGCGGAGGACTTCGGCGGGGCCTAGGGCGGCGGCGACGGCGGCTAGGTCGGGGCTGCGCGGCGTTCCGGTGAGCAGGACCCGGATGACCTGGGATGCTTCCCGGATGGAGCCGTGGTAGGCGGCCGGGTCCTGCTTGTAGACCTTCTGGCTCGGCGCGAAGCCGAGGTCGGCCGCGAGCCGGCGGATCTGATCGAACCAGTCGAGGTCGGCCGCCGGCGGCTGGTAGCCGTCGGCGAAGGCCCGGGCGACCGCCCGCACCAGGTCCGGCTCCAGGCCGGCGAAGCGGTCGTCGGCGGGGTCGGTGACCAGCTCGAAGAGCTGCGGGAAGAAGTAGCCGTAGACGGACCGGAAGCTTGCCCACCGGCGCAGGTCCTTGCGCGGGTTGGCCACGCCGTCGCGCTCGATCGCCAGGGCCCGCAGCGCCCGCTCCGGCTCGGCGGCCAGCACCGCCGCCAGCTCAGCGTCGTAGCGCTCCGCCCAGGTGGCGACCTCGGCGAGGATCTGCTGGCCGGACAGGGTGGCGATGTAGTCGGCGCAGATGTCGTCGAGCTTGACCATGTCCACCAGCGGGCCCGCGGTGCCGCATTCGGACAGCCGGATCGGCGCGGCCAGCGCCTGCTCCAGCGGCATCTCGGCGAGCCGTCCGTTGGCCAGGCCGCGCAGGTAGTACTGCACCGCCGGAGCCGGGTAGCCCTGCTCGATGAAGAAGCTGACGGTGGCTTCGGGGTCCCGGCGCTTGGACAGCTTGCGGCGGCTGCCGCCGTCCTGCTTCATCAGCAGGGCGAAATGCGCGTACTGGACGCTGGGGAAGCCGAGCGCGCCGAACAGCTGCAGGTGCAGCGGCACCGAGGAGATCCACTCCTCACCGCGGATGACCAGGGTGATCCGCATCAGGTGATCATCGACGGCATGAGCGAAGTGGTAGGTGGGCAGCCGGGGCTCGGTGTCGCTGCTCTTCAGGATGACCACGTCGTTGCGGTTGTCGTCCAGGGACAGCTCGCCGCGGATCGCGTCGGTGAAGCTCACCCGTGTCCCGGCCAGGCCCGGGGAACGGAACCTGACGACATAGGGGTCCCCGGCCGCCAGCCGCTCGGCCACCCGCTCCGGATCGGCGTCGCGCCACAGGGCCCACTTGCCGTAATAACCCGGCAGGGCGCCGGCGGCCCGCTGCCGGGCGGTGGTCTCCGCTAGGTCCTGTTTGGTCGCGAAGCACGGGTACGCCCGGCCCTGGCGCAGCAGCTCGCGGACGTAGGACAGGTAGATCTGCGCCCGCGCGGACTGCAGGTACGGCCCGTAGCTCCCGTTGCCGTCGACCTCGTCCGAGCCGATGGAGAAGTACGCGAACGCCTCGGCGAACTGCGCGGCGGCACCCTCGGNNGGAGTGCCTGGCCACATCCACGTCGATGGTCGCCGCGTACACGCCGCCGATGTGCAGGTAGCCGGTCGGGCTCGGGGAGAAGCGGGTGACCTGGGCTCCTTCCGGCAGGTCGCGCGGCGGGTAACGCCGCTCCCAGTCCCCCGCCTCGGGCAGGTCCGGCGGGAAGAGGGAATCGACGAGGGTACGGCTGAGCATGGACGACGGCTCCGAACGAGGTGTGGTCACGACCGGTACTTTATTCCGCGGGCTCGTCGCGCGGTTTCTTCGCCGCCGGCCAGCAATCGTAGCAGGCCGTGCAGAGCTTCGTCATGTCGTCGACATGCGTGTACGACCCGCATTCGAAGCAGTAATTCTCATGCATAGCGCAGGCCCTCCCCTGAACGACACCAGTACAGCACGGTAGCGTGCCAGCTATTCCCGGTGCCGGAAATCCCGGCGAGTGCCTCGTGTCGGGCCGCAGGGCTCAGCGCGGACCGTGGCGATCGGAGTTCATCGGGACGACCGGCCTGGCGGCCTGGCTCTCCCGGGTGAGCGCCTCAATCGGGCCGTTGAAGGAGTGACCGCGCGGGCAGCGGATCTTCGCGCTTTGCAGCGGCCCGTCGGTTGATGTCATCGAGTACAGGTACTCCACCTCAGCGGGCAGCCCGCAGCGGCTCGTGCCGCGCTTGTTCATGTAGGCCGGACAGTCAAGGAACACCACGCTGGCATCCATCGGGTACCCCCCGTTCAGCTAGAGCACTGGGTCATGAACTCGGAGCGGCGGACGGCGCCGCTGATACAGTTCCGGTCCATGACGTCCGGGAGCACGGTGCGGCTGACGGTAGGGCAGGCGGTGGTACGGTTCCTCGCCGCGCAGCGCAGCGAGCGGGACGGCAGCGAGCACCGGCTGTTCGCGGGGTGTGCGGGCGTCTTCGGCCGCGGGAACGTGGCGGGCCTCGGCCAGGCCCTGCTCGAGGCGGAACAGCTCGAGG
>PMOU01000621.1 GCA_003161205.1 Actinomycetota bacterium
CGCACTACCGCGAGATATTCGACATCACCCGGCTGTCGGACTTCATCGAGCTCTTCCCCGATGTCGACCGCGCCGTCAGCCAGCTCACCCAGACATAAAGCACCCCAAGGGGAGGAAACCACTATGGACGCACCAGCGATCACGATGGACGTCCGCCGGGTCGGCGAGACGACGGCCGTCGTCGATATCAAGGGGGACGTCACCGCGGCCTGCGAGCCCGTGCTGATGTCGGCGTACGAGGCCGCCGGCGGCGGCGCGACGCCCAGGCTCGTGCTGAACTTCGGCGGCCTGGAGTACATGAACAGCGGCGGTATCGGCATGATTGTCACCTTGCTCGTCCGCGCCAACCGGCAGCGGCAGCAGCTGGCGGCCTACGGGCTGAGCGACCACTACCGGGAGATCTTCGAGCTGACCAGGCTCGACGAAGCCATCACCATCTATGACAGTGAGGAATCAGCGCTCGCGGGCGCTGTGAGAGGTTAGGAACAGGCCATGACTGAGACAGCAGGTCCGGACAAGGTCGCGACGGCCGCCCCCGACAACGTGGCGTCGGCCGAGCAGATCGGGCTGAGCGCCCGCGAGGCCGCTGCGCCTCCGCCGCGAGATGGGCCCGAGGCGCTGCCGCCCCGGGACGCCGCCAGCTGGGCACGGAAGGTTGACCGCCTGGAGGTCGACCACCGGGATGGCGTCCGCGGGACCAATGTCGCGGGGCGCCGGCTCACCGGCCCGGTGCAGGGCTTCGGCAAGATGTGGCAGAAGACCTACCGGATGAACGCCGGATCCGGCATCACGCCAGAAGAGGCGATCGCCACCTGGCGTCAGCACTTCCCCGAGTTCTGGCCGAAGGGCAACCGCTTCGCCGGCGCGCTGACCGGTATCAACCCTGGTGATGTCGCCCTGCTTGACCTGGCCATCGGGGGCGGGGTCAAGCTGTCGACCGGTGTGTTCGTCCTGTACGCGGACGCCGAGTCCTTCACGCTGATGACGCCCCAGGGTCACATGTTCGCCGGCTGGATCACGTTCTCGGCGGAGCGCGAGGGCGATACCACCATCGTCCAGGCGCAGGTGCTGATGCGGGCGAACGACCCCCTGTATGAGATATCGATGGTCATCGCGGGGCACCGCAAGGAAGACAAGTTCTGGGCCGCGACGCTGACCGCGCTCGGGCGCCGGCTCGGGCTGCCCGACCCGACGGTCGAGACCCGCAGCACCTGCGTGGACTCCAAGCGGCAGTGGCGTCACGCCCGCAACATCTGGCACAACTCCATGGTGCGCAGCATGCTGCAGACGATCGCGGCTCCGGTGNNCGATCGGCGGCGGCTGCCGGACGCAGGAGCTGACCCTGCCGGGCTTCTGGCATGACGTCTGCTCGGCCGCGCATCCGCTGGCGGTCGCTTCGCCCTTCTTCCAGCGTTTCGACCTGGCCGCGCGGGGGGTCAGGCTGGCCTGGCCCGAGGTGGAGTTCGCCCATCCGCTCGACGACGGCCGGGCCGCGATCGTTTCCCGCTCGGTGACCGAGACCGCCAGCCGCCTGGGCCGGGACGGCCGCGCCTATCAGCACCTGATGGGCCCAGTGACCGAGCACATGGACGAGATCTGCCAGGCGATCCTCGCGCCGCTGCGCCGCGTGCCCGCGCATCCCCTCGTGCTCGCCGGGTACGGCAGCCGCGCCGTCCTGCCCGCCTCCGCCGTGGTCAGCCGCTGGCGCACGCAGGAGGCCCGCGCCATCATGGCCGGCGCCGCGGCGCACGCGATGATGCCGCTCACCGCCGCCCCGACGGCGGGCATCGGGATGATGCTGACCGGGCTGGCGCACGCGGTGGGCTGGCCCGTCGTCGAGGGCGGCAGCGCCAGGATCACCGACGCGATGGCCAGCGCGCTGACCGAGGCGGGCGGGAGCATCCAGACCGGCCGCTGGGTGCGCTCCCTGTCGGAACTTCCTTCCGCCACCGCCGTCCTGCTCGATGTGTCCCCGCGGACGCTCACGCTTCTGGCCGGTGACCGGCTGCCGGTCAGGTACCGCGCCGCGCTGCGCAGGTTCCGCTACGGTCCCGGCGTGTGCAAGGTCGACTTCGCCCTCTCCGGCCCGGTGCCGTGGGCGAACGAGGATTGCCGCCGGGCCGGCACGCTGCACCTGGGCGGCCCCTTCGAGCAGGTCGCCGCGGCCGAGGCCGAAGTGGCCGCGGGCAAGCACCCGCAGGACCCGTACGTGCTCGTCGTCCAGCCCGGCGGCGCCGATCCGTCCCGCGCCCCGGCCGGCCAGCAGACGCTGTGGACCTACTGTCACGTCCCGTCCGGCTCCGACGTGGACATGACCGACCGGATCGAGGCGCAGATCGAGCGGTTCGCGCCCGGCTTCCGCGACCTCATCCTGGCCCGGTCGGTCCGCACCGCCACCGAGCAGGAGGCGCACAACCCGAACTACGTCGGCGGCGACATCGGCGTCGGCCTGCAGACCCTGCGGCAGACGGTGCTGCGCCCGGTGGCCAGGTGGAATCCGTACCGGACGCCGATCCGCGGCGTCTACCTGTGCTCGTCCGCGACCCCGCCGGTCCCCGGCGTGCACGGCCGGTGCGGCGAACTCGCCGCCCTGACCGCCCTGCGTGACATGTTCGGCGTCCGCGAGCTTCCCGATATCAGCCCCGCGCGCCTGCGCCCTGCCACCCCAAACCCTGCCACCCCAAACCCGGCCGCCCCGAACCCGGCCGCNNCGAACCCGGCCGCCCCGGTCCCGGCCGCGCCGTAGCGCTCCGCCGCCCGCCGCGGCCTACCGGCGAGTGCCCTCGATGGATCCGGTCATCGGAGCTCCGGCCGGCTGCTTGGTCGTCGCGTCGTAGGCCACGCAGTGCAATGCCCGGTCGCCATTCGGCCAGGTGGACGAGTCCGGCACGATATTGGTCCAGGTGTACTTCGATTTCGAATACGCGATTCCCACGTAAGACGCGAACGCGGTGTCGCACTCCGCGTTGGCTTCCTTGCTGATGGTGCTATTACCCGGATATGCGCCGGTCTTGGGCCAGAAGGAGCTATTCGCGTAGAACACCTGCGCGGTGTGGGACTGGCTGCACGGGACGGCCAGGGTTGTCTTCGGCCACGGAGCATTGGTGTTGAGGTCCATGTTCGCCCCGGTCAGGCAGTCGCCGGCCTGGAACTGGGCGAGTTGCAGGTTGCCCACGGTCGGTGTGCCGTCAGGGCGGGGCGAACTGCTCTGGCTCGAGGTCGGCGAGGCCGACGAGGTCGACGAGGTCGGCGAGGCCGGGCCTGGCCGGACGGGGGACTGGTGGGATCGACCGCCCAGCGCGACGACCAGCGCCCCGACCACGACGAGCACGACGAGCACCACCGCGCCGACCGCGGGCAGCAGCCAGCGCGGACGCTTGCGGCCCCGGCCAGGTCGCGAGGGCGACCGGTACCACTCATCGGTCCCTGGCCGTCTGGGCGCGACCAGACCGCCCTGGTCGGCCGGATACCCCTGGCCGCCCGAATATCCCTGCGGCGCCTGGTATTGCTGCGCTCCGGGATATCCCAGCACGCCGCCAGGCACCGACGTCTGTGTCGGCGCCCCTATCGGGGGGACTCTGATGGTCAGAGGTTCATCCGTNNCGGTATTCATGGGCGTCTGCAGCCGCGCCCCGATCGGGGGAACCCTGATCGTCAGAGGCTCCGCCGGATCCGGATCCGCCCTGACTCCGGCGACCCCCGCGGCGTCGGCCGTGATGGCCGGGCCGAAAGCGCCCGCCGGGGCCGGCTGGTGCACGCTCGTTTCCGCCGATGCGGCCCGCTGCCCGGTCAGGCCAAGGACCTGCGGCGGCAGCCAGTCGATCAGGTTGGCGGCCGTCGGGTACGCGGCCGATAGCTCGGTGAGAAACTCCGTCGCCGTGGGGCGGCGCGTGGCGTCCCGGGAAAGGCTCCGCATGATCAACGGCCTGAGGCCGTCGGGGACCTGATCGAGGTTCGGCGTGCCGTGCACGACGCGGTAGAGCAGCGCGGCGGTGTCGCCGGTGCCAAAGGGACCGTCACCGCGGGCGGCGTAAATGAGCACGCCGGCCAGGCTGAAGATGTCGCTGGCCGGGCCGACGGCGAGACCTTCGGCCTGCTCGGGGGACATGAAGCCAGGCGAGCCGACCATGTGGCCAGTGCCGGTCAGCGACGTGGCCTCGGCTGCGGAGGAAATGCCGAAGTCGATGATTCGCGGCCCGTCCGGGGCCAGCAGCACGTTCGAGGGCTTGAGGTCACGATGGATGACGCCCGCCGCGTGGATCGCGCTCAGCCCTTCGGCCAGGCCCGCGGCCAGGGCCAGCACCGAGTGGGGCGGCAGCGGTCCCTGCTGGTCAACCGCGTCGGAGAGCGACGTCCCGGGAATGTAGGCGGTGACGAGCCAGGGCACCGGCCCGTCCAGGTCGGCGTCGACGACCTGCGCGGTGAACAGGCCGCCGACCTTGCGCGCCGCGTCCACCTCACGGGCGAACCGGGCCCGGAATGCGGTGTCCTCGGCCAGGTTCGCGCGGATCACCTTTACCGCGACCACGCGGCCACCTGGCGACCGGGCTAGGAATACCCGGCCCATTCCGCCGCTGCCAAGCCTGCCGAGCAGCACGTAGGGTCCTACGCGCTCGGGATCGCCCGCTTGCAGCGCAGCCAACTAGTCACCCCCACCCGCTGTCCTGGATCGTGCCAGCTCGGACCGAAGCGCAGGAATTACGCACATCGCCGTATTTGGTCGCGGTCCGGCCTCCGATCGTTGATAGGCAGGTCTCCCGCTAGCTGGTCCTAACCCTAGTGGTGATTACCTGAAAAAGAGCGGTAAAGGGGACGATGGGTGAGCAGAAGAACTGCGCGTCCGTTCCTATCGTGATGACGGTGATCACCTCCGGATTGATCCGCGCCGTGTCAGCTAATCTTGCCGTCTGTCTGGGATGCCAGCTCTGACGTCCATGACGCGATCCTGCCGGCCCAGGCTTCGGGTGATCTTGGCGCGGGTCAGCTGGGCCGCGAATTCGGCCAGCGCCCGCGCGGAACCCGCAGCCCAATCCATGTACTCCTCAGGAGTCCTGGAATTTCCCGCCGTGCGACCGGTCCCACCTGGGGTGAGGCGGACCGACTGCCCGCGGTGGCCGGGGCGGTGCGCAAACGCGCCGGTCGGCGAGGGAACCAGGGCTTGTCCGAAGATCCTGGCGGCCCCGCCGGCACCCAGGGTGCCGTCCGCCGGGGTCAGGCCGGACAGGACACAGCCGACACGGTGGGCGTAGTCCGGATCGGTCTCCGCTCGTGCTGCGATAGTCCGCAGGGCGCGCAGCCAGACATGGTTCAGGTTGCGGTTGCGGAAGAGCTGGACGACCAGCCGGGAGAACGCCATGTCCGTCCGCAGGCTCTGATGCACGCGCTGCTGGTAGCCAGCTAGTGACGCCGCGTCCAGGCGATCTGAAGCCAGGCCATCCGCCGCGGCGTCGGCGGCCCACCGGGCGCTGTGCAGCGCGTACTGGATTCCCTCGCCGTTGAGCGGATTGATCAGTCCGGCCGCGTCGCCGAGCAGCATCACGCGGTTGCCGATCAGCGGCAGCCGCGGATTGTAGGTCGCCAGCGGGGCCCCCATGACCTTTCCGCGCATCCGGGCTCCCCGCAGCCGGTACCTCAGCGAAGCGTCCTCGGCGACCAGCCGCAGCAGCATCTCGCGCAGGTTACGGCTGGATTGGGGGTAGGTCGACACGAGCATCCCGACGCCCAGGTTGGCCGATCCAGCGCCGTCCGGGAACAGCCAGTAATAGCCAGGAAAGCTGTCGCTGCGAAAGCAGACGTCACCCTGGGCGGCCGGACCGTCGACATCATCGAAGTAGGCCCGCACGGCCACGATCCGGTCCCGGCTGGACGGCACGCCTCCATGCAGTGTCCGGGCGACAATCGAGTTGCTGCCGTCGGCTCCCAGCAGCAGCCGGGTGCGCAGCTGCCACGGGCCTGCCGGGCTCTGGCCCCGGACGGTGATCGCGTCGGGTTCCTGCCGCACCGCGGTCACCTTACGTCCGTCCAGGATGGTTGCTCCGGCGTGCCGGGCCGCGTCCAGGATCCAGTCGTCCAGCCGCAACCGGGGAATGACCCGGCCGTAGTTAGGCAGCCCGTCAACGGCGGGGATACCCATCACGGTGAGCTGCTCGCCATCAACGTGCAGAGCCAGATCAGCCATCTTGCTGGTCGCGCGGAACGCCGGTGTCTGGGCCACGCCGAGGTCGGCTAGCTCGGCGAGCGCCGTCGGTCCGACGAAGTCGCCGCATACCTTGTCGCGCGGGAAGCTGGCCCGGTCGATGAGCACGGTCCGGAACCCTCGCGCGGCCAGCCGTGCCGCAGCAGCCGCGCCGGCCGGGCCGCCGCCGACGACGACGGCATCTGCGTCGTGCCCCGGTGCCCCGGCGCGCACGGGCTGGGCACGCCGGTCAGCAGCGGACTGTCGGTCGAATTGCATCGTGGTCCCTTCAGCACCCGCCACGCGGGCAGCTCAGTGCGGACGGAGGGGGCCGCCCGTGCGGCCTTGACCGGCCGCGCGCAGGAGAGCACCACCACCAGCACGGGTAGGCATCTCCCGCATGCTCCGGGTTCGCCGCCACCAGCATGCCCGCGATGGCCCCCACGATCAGGATCAGCCGCCCGGTCGTCCTGGCCAGCCGCAGCGCGAGCGCCGTGACGACGTAGCAGAGTCCGACCACCACGAAGGTCAGCGTCATCACCCACCGGTCGGTCGCGCCCGGCGCGGCGAGCGAGCTCATCGTCTCGGCTACCGGGTCGAATCGCGGCTGCAGGTCGGCAGCCGCCGTCCAGCCGCCGACCATGAGGACCGGAGCCGCGGCCGCGGACAACACACCCCACCAAGACACGCCCTGCATGCGACCACCGTAAGGGGAACCGGTCCGGAGCCATGCCGCAGGCCCCGGCCGCGACGCCGAGGTGGCCCCGGTCAGCGCTCTTCCCGCCGGTTGAGGCGGTAGGACGACCTTGATGCAGCCGCCTGACGTGCCGATGGTTACCGAAGGGCCGGTGAGTTTCCGCCCCTGATCTAGTTGCTACGGACCCAGGTGGCGCTGAAGTTCTCGCCGCCGCTGAGGGAGGAGACGGTGTCCTTATCGCGTTTCTCGTTGTCGATCATGATGATCTCGGTCAGGCCGCCAGCGTTGCCGATGGCGGCGCCGTTGGCCTCGGAGCTGGTGATGCTGACCGTGCCGAAGTCGGTCAGCGGCAAGATGCCGCCGCTGTTGGTGCAGCATGGCGCCTCGACGATGACCTCGGCGGAGGAACGGTCCGCTCCGGACACGGTCACCGTGGTGTCGTGGCTCCACTTCTGGGTGGTGTCGTCGATGTACAGGCTGAACTTGCTGCTGCCTTCGTAGGTCACCGAGGCGTTGAAGTGGTCGCCGGGCTTGACGGTGTTGCTGTAGTTCTCCGACGCCGCCGGGTAGGCCTCGTACCAGGCGTAGTACTCGGCGGTACGCCCGTCGCAGTCGACCTCGCTGCCGGTCTGCTCGACCGTAGAGCTGCTGTAGCCGTCAAGGCCGACCCAGAACGCGGCGTACTGGTCGCCGCTCTTGCAGGTGCCGGTCGGCTGGGTCCAGCTCGCCGAGACGCTCGTGTACGTGCCGGTGGTTGCTGCGTACCCGGACCAGTTCGTGCTCTGCGCCTCTTTGCTGATCCCGCGGACATGCGCTGATCTGGTGCTCACCAGGTGGATGGTCCCGCCCGGACTGAACCGTCCGGCGGTAGCCGAGGCCGACGCGCTGCTCGCGCTGAGCGCCGTTCCGGCGGTCAGGGCCAGCATGGCGACCAGAATGCACCATCTGCGTAGCATTCAGACTCCTTGGTTCTCATGAACTGGCCCGTTTTGGGTAGATCTTCCCGTTTGGAGAACTATGTTGATTTGTGTCGGGTTAGCTGGGGGTTGCGGCGAGTCGACTCTCGGTGAGAGTAACGCAGCAGATCAATCAGGAAAAGATCTGTAAGCAACCTTTTTGTGGCTTTGTGTGTACGAACCGACGGTATACGCGGCTCCGCATCGCCCATAAACCCACATCACCAGCCTGCCCGCCGCCGGAACCTGGTGGTTAGCCGCTGGGCTCAGACTCCAGGAAGCCAGGTGCCTGGAAAGCAGGATCGGGGTACCGGTAGAACCCCTCGCCGCTCTTGACGCCAAGGCAGCCCCGGTCGAGGTAGCTGCGGACGAAGTCGGCGTTGGCGCGCAATTGCGGGTCACCGAGCTGCCGGGCCCAGTAGTCGGTGATATCCCAGACGGTGTCCAGGCCGACGCCGTCGAGCATCCCGAACGGCCCGACGGGCATCTTCATGATCCCCATCCAGGCGCGATCGACATCTTCCACGGCTGCGATCCCGTTCGCGGCCATCGTCAGCGCCTCCCGGTTAATCGCGGTATACAGCGCGTTGAAGACGTAGCCGAAGTTCTCCCGGCGCACGTGGATCGGGATCTGGCCGATCCTGCGGGCAAAGGCCAGGAGGCACTGCGTCGTCTCGGTAGACGTGCCCGGGTGCGGCATCACGTCCACCACGTTGGACGACCACACCGGGGTGTGGAAGTGCAGGGCCGCGAACCGGTCAGCCCGCCCGGTCGCCGCTGCGAACATCGACGGCAGCAGCGTCGAGGTATTCGTCGTGAAAACCGCCCGCTCCGGGCACAGCTCGTTGAACTGGCCCAGGACCCGTCCCTTGAGCACGGGATCCTCAGGTACCGATTCACTGACGAGGTCGGCACCGGCCGCCGCGGCCGCCGGGTCGGAAATGCGCTCGATTCTCGCGAGCACGCTCTCCAGGGCGCCGGGCTCAATGCTCCCCGCCGCCACGGCGGCCTCGCCATAGCCGCGAAGGCGCGGCTCCGCGCCCTCCAGGGCAGCTGGATCCGCATCGTGCAGGACCACGTCGAACCCGTGCCCCGCCGCCTGCAGGCCGATCTGCAGACCCATCGTTCCGGCGCCGATCACGAGCACGCGGCGGATGTCGTCAGCACGCACGTCGTCCCTCCCCGGCCAAGTTCCCGGCTAGGTTCCCGGCCAAGCTCCCGGCCAGGTTCCCCGGCCAACCTCCCGGACGTCAGCTCCCGGACGTCAGTTCCTGCGGTGAGCTGCCCGGCCCGACCTGGGCCTTCAGCGCGGCCAGTTCATTGTCTACGTCCTTGGCCGATCCGGCTTCNNATGTCGTCGGTGTCGCCGCCGACATCTTCCAGCACCCCGGACTGCAGCAGTTCGTCCAGGGCGCCCGCGCGCGACTGCATGGTGGCGATCTTGTCCTGGGCCCGCTGCAGCGCCGCGCCCGAATCGCCCAGCGTGGTGGAGATCCCCGCCACGCTCTCGTTCACCGAGCTCTCCGCGGCCGCCGCGGTGTACTGGGCCTTCAGCGTTTCCTTCTGGGTCCGGAACTTGTTGACCCGCTCCTGCAGGGCCGCCAGCGTCTGCTCCATCTTCTGCTCTTCTTCGGTCAGCTGCTGGTGCTGCGGTTCCATCTCATCGATCTGGGACTGGGCGGCGGCCTTGCGGGACAGTGCCTCCCTGGCCAGGTCCTCCCGGCCCTGGGCCAGCGCGGCCTTGGCCTGATCCTGGAGATGATCCTGCGAATGCTGGAGCTGCTGCTCCTGCAGCTCGAGCCGCTTGCGCGACGCGGCGATCGTGACCAGTGCCTGCCGGACCTTGGTGATCTGGTCGAGCATCTGCTCATAGGACAGATCGAGCATTTCATCGGGCTTCTCGGCCGCGTCGAGCGCCTTATTGGCCTTGGCCGAGAGTATGTCGTGGGCCCTTTGGAAGAGAGTCATGTCGAGCTAGCTCCTTGTCAACGTTGACCGGAACGGCTCGACGGACCGAGCCCGTGGCGGTGAATTTCTAACGGCTCAACCTTATGCAGCAAATCTAGCCGCCAGCTGAACGCCGGCGTGCATCTGCCTGCGGACCTTCCGGCCATATTCTTCAGCAACTTCAGCCACGCCAGATGCCTCGCA
>PMOU01000596.1 GCA_003161205.1 Actinomycetota bacterium
GTAAGACGGGTAATTCCGGCCCACGGCCACCACCTTGCTCGGCAGCACCGGAGCCAGCAGCCGGACCTCGGCCAGCGGGTACCTGCTCCCGGTCAGCCGGACTCCGCCCGGATCGATCCCGAACGGATGCCCGTGCAGTTCGGCGATCGTCAGTCCCAGTCCGGTGCTGGTCCCGCCCAGGTCCGGTTCGCCCTCGACCACGCCGTACGCGACTCCGTCACCTTTGGCGAATCTCGCGATGCGCACGACACTCCTTACCTCGACCCATGCGGCCGGCTTGCGCCTGAGCCGGCCGCCCTACTGCTGGTAGCCCTCGACCTCGCTGACGGCGCGGGACGCCGCCGCGTCCGGGCTCTCGCCGAACTCGCGGCGAGCCCGCCGCTGCCGCAGCAGGTCCCAGCACTGGTCAAGCGCTTCCTCGGCGGAACGCAGCCGCTCGTGTTCCTCCGGAGCGCTCAGCTCACCGGCCGCGAGCTGCCGACGAAGCGTGTGCTCGGTCTCGATCAGCTCATCGATGTGCGCCATGATCTGCTTGTCATCCATGTCCCTACCGTAAATCCCTGGCCGGCCTGCTCCGGCCCGGGGTCCGCCAATTAAGCCGAACGAGTAGTGGTGCAAGAGGGACGAGCCACGACCGTTCGGCCAAAAAAATCTTTGCGGCCGGGGGCACGCCGTGATTGCGGTTAGCTGGGCTCGCGGCCGGAGCGCAGCAGGCAGTAGGTGACGGCTTCCTCCAGGGCGTGCCAGGAAGCGGCGATGATGTTCTCGTCGACGCCGACGGTGCTCCAGGTCTCGCCGGTGCCGTCGTCGGACTCGATCAGGACGCGGGTCACCGCGCCCGTGCCGTGGGAGCCGGCCAGGATGCGCACCTTGTAGTCGGTCAGCTCGAGGGTGGCGAGTTCGGGGTAGATCTGCTCGAGGGCGGCCCGCAGCGCCTTGTCCAGGGCGTTCACCGGGCCGTTGCCCTCGCCCACCGCGACCAGGCGCTCGCCCTTGGCGGACAGCCGGACGGTGGCCTCGCTGGTCATCCGGTCGTCCGGGTGGCGCTCGACGATGACCCGCCAGGACTCGACCGCGAAGTACTCGTGCCGCTGGCCGAGCTCGTCGCGGAGCAGCAGCTCGAACGAGGCGTCGGCGGCCTCGAAGGTGTAGCCGCGGGCCTCCAGGTCCTTGACCCGGTCGGTGACGCGGCCGATGGCCGCCTTGTCGCCGGACAGGTCGTAGCCGAGCTCGCGGCCCTTCAGCTCGACCGAGGCGCGGCCGGCCATGTCCGAGACCAGCATCCGCATGTCGTTGCCGACCAGGGCGGGGTCGATGTGCTGGTACAGATTCGGGTCGACCTTGATCGCCGAGGCGTGCAGCCCCGCCTTGTGCGCGAAGGCGGACAGGCCCACGTACGGCTGGTGCGTGTCCGGCGCGACGTTGGTGACCTCGCTGATCGCGTGGGCGATCCGGCTCATCTCCCGGAGGCCGTCTTCGGGCAGGACCTCGCGGCCCTTCTTCAGCTGCAGGCCGGCCACGACGCTGAACAGGTTGGCGTTGCCCGCTCGTTCCCCGTACCCGTTCGCTGTGCCCTGGACGTGGGTGACACCCGCGTCGACCGCGACCAGGGTGTTGGCCACGCCGCAGGCGGTGTCGTCGTGGCAGTGGATGCCGAGGCGAGAGCCGGTGGCATCGGCGACGGCGCGGACGGCGTCGGCGAGTTCGTTCGGCATCATGCCGCCGTTGGTGTCGCACAGCGCGACCACGTCGGCGCCGGCCTCCGCCGCGGTCCGCACCACCTCGAGCGCGTAGGCCGGGTTGGACCGGTAGCCGTCGAAGAAGTGCTCGGCGTCCAGGAAGACCCGCTGGCCGTGCTCGCGGAGGTGGGTGATCGTGTCGGCGATCATGGCCAGGTTCTCCTCCAGGGTGGTCCGGAGGGCGAGTAGGACGTGCCGGTCGTGACTCTTGGCGACGAGGGTCACGACCGGCGCGCCCGATTCGCGCAGCGCGGCGACCAAGGGGTCGTGTGCCGCCTGAACGCCGGGCCGGCGGGTTGCGCCGAACGCGGCGAGCTGCGCGTGCTTGAGGTCCAGTTCGGTAGTGGCGCGGCGGAAGAACTCGGTGTCCTTCGGGATCGCGCCCGGCCAGCCGCCCTCGATGAACCCGACACCGAGCTCGTCCAGCTGCCGCGCGATGACCAGCTTGTCGGCGACGGACAGGGTCAGGCCCTCCTGCTGGGCGCCGTCCCGCAGGGTGGTGTCGTAGACGTGAAAGGTGTCGTCGAGCATCGGTGCTGTCCGTTTCTTGGGTTCTTTTTTCGGGGTGCTTTTCCGGGATGCCGGGCGCCGGGGGGCCCGGGTGCAAAACAAAAGACCCCTCGCGAGAACGCGAGAGGTCTGCGCGTCGGCGCCGGGCCGGACTCCGCCGGCCGAGCCGGGCGGTCCTGACCGCGCCTAGAGCGGGTGCCCTAGGAGCCGACGCGCCTGCCGATAATCCGACCGGACGTCATGACCTCAGTGTGCCACACCTCACCACCTGCTGGCGCCTTCATCTCACCATGCGAGACGCGAGGGCGGGGTCAGCAGACTTTGTGGACCCAGTTGAAGGGGTCGGGGTGGCGGCCGTACTGGATGGCGATGAGCTCGTCGCGCAGGCGCATGGTCACCGGGCCGGGCTCGCCGTCGGCGACGAGCCACTCCGCGGACTCGCCCTTGACCCGGCCCACCGGCGTGATCACGGCGGCGGTCCCGCAGGCGAACACCTCGGTCAGCTCGCCGGAGGCGCACTGAGCCTGCCACTGCTCGATGGAGATCCGCTGCTCGGTGGCCTTGATGCCGAGATCGGGCGCCAGCCTGAGCAGCGAGTCACGGGTGATGCCCGGCAGCAGCGTCCCGGTCAGCGGCGGGGTGGTGATCTGCGTCAGGCCGGAGCCGCGGACGAAGAACAGGTTCATCCCGCCCATTTCCTCGACCCAGCGGTGTTCCGCGGCGTCCAGCCAGACCACCTGATCACAGCCGCGGTCCACGGCCTGCCGCTGGGCCACGAACGCGGCCGCGTAGTTGCCGCCGGTCTTGACCGCGCCGGTGCCGCCGGGCGCCGCCCGGGTGTAGTCCTGCGACAGCCACACCGTGACCGGCGTGACCCCGCCGCTGAAATAGGAAGCGGCGGGCGAGGCGATGACGCAGAACAGGTACTGGTCCGACGGGTGGTTGACGCCGAGCCCG
>PMOU01000121.1:0-2628 GCA_003161205.1 Actinomycetota bacterium
AGCAGCGCGAACAGCGCGATCGCCACCGTGACCTGTCCCGGCCAGTCCAGCGACCGTCCCTGCGGCGCGGCGGAGTTATGGGCCATGGTCAGCGATACCGCTGCGCTGGCCAGGGCGAGGACGATCACGGCGATGAACGCCCAGCGCCAGCTGGCATACGGATCGGCGCCGAAGCTGATTTTGGTCATCAGGCCGCCGAGCAACGAGGAGAACAGGCCGCCCGCGGCCAGTGCCGCTGCCCAGACCGTAATGGCACGGGCGCGGCTGCTCGGTGTGTGCGTGCCCGCGGCCACGACGGCGAGGCTGGTCGGGAACAGCGCGGCTGCGCCGATCCCGGCGATGATCTGCCCGATCCACAGCACCAGCACCCGGGTACCGGTCGATGATCCGGCCCCTGGGGTCAGGACGGCGACAGCCTCGCCGATGGCAAGCAGGAGTGCGCCGCCGACCAGCAGTCGCTTGCGGCCGAAAAGGTCGCCGAGCACGCCGAAGGTCAGCTCGAGCAGGGCGACCGGCACGATGAAGGCGTCGGAAATCCAGGTGAGCTGTGATGAGGTTGGTCCCAGGTCCTGCTGGAACAGGCCGTTGAGTACCGATGGGATGGCGAACGCCACCTGCGCCACGCCGACCGCGAGCACCGCGGCCACGAGCGTGCCGGCACTCAGGACGTACTTCCCGGCCGGGACGGGCATTGTGCGGGGGATCTTGATTTCAGTCATGGCATGCCTCCATGCATGCGAGAGAACCGCCAAAGGTGAGGCCGGACCTGCGTCGGCATCAGATTTAAGGGTTTCTCTGGGTGCGTCTCATGGCCGCTGCCCGGGCGGTGGTGCGTGCGTGCGTCCCAGGCTGGCTGCTAGGCCGATCGATGATGGCGACCGGCTATGTATGTGCCGTCGATGGTGGGTGGAGGCCAGCGTCCCGGCCCTCTTCCGGCAGTCGCCGGAATATGTGAGTTAAGATTCACATATAAGTTAAGTTCCGTCAACAGTCATTCGCAGAAGCCAGAGGTTGAAGATGAGCGGCGGCGCCTACCCTAAGACGGTGAGCCAAGCAGTGCCTGACCTTCCCCGCGCCCGGCAGGCGCGCAGCCGGGTCACCCGGGAGCTGATCTTCCAGGCGAGCGCTTCCCTGCTCGAGGAGGGCGGCGCAGAGGCGCTGACGGTGGCCGCCGTCGCCGTCCGGGCGGGGGTATCGGTCGGCAGCGTGTACCGCCGCTTCGGCGACAAGGACCGCCTGATGGCGAGCCTGCAGGCCGACTTCACCCGGAACTTCCGCTCAGAGATCATTCGCCGGTTCACCAGCTCGACACAGGCCCGGGACGACCCCGCGGCAGTGATCACCGCCGCGGTGCGCGGAGTGGCCGAGACTTTTCAGTCCCATCAGCGTCTCATGCGGGTGTTCATGGTGCTGGGTGCGGCGAATGAAGCCGTGCTGCGCGAGGGGTCCGAGGCGGCCATGGACGGCGGCCAGGCGTTCCGCCGCTTTCTCGACCCGGTGGTTCCTGCTGTGCGCCATCCGGACGCTGACGCGGCCCTGGATTTCGCCTTCCGGTTCGTCCACTCGATGTGCGCGTACCGCGTTGTGAACGGTGAGCACTTCGAGTCGGCCCGCCCGCTGCCCTGGCGGCAGCTAATCGAGGAACTGGCCGTGACGGTTCGGCTGTACCTGCTGGGGGAACTCCCGGCGAGCGCCCCGTAGCCACATTGCGAACTACCCTTCACATTTTGTCCTGCCGGGGTCATACTGTCGGGAGCGGACCGTCTCTGTGCCGCCTGGTTCGCCGCGGCGGCCGCGCGAGGGAGCGCCTGTGGAAGATACCTATGACGTCGCGATCGTCGGCTACGGCCCGACCGGGCTAGTGGCCGCGTCGATGCTCGGCCAGGCCGGGTACCGGGTGGTGGTCCTTGAGCGGTGGTCCGCCCCGTACGGGCTGCCGCGGCTGACGCACATTGACGACGAGACGGCACGGGCCATCCAGGCCGTCGGCGATATCGACGAAGCGCTGCGCGACTCCCGCCCCACCGAGTACCTGTGGGTCAACGGTTCGGACGAGACCCTGCTGAACATCCCCGCGGCTCTGGCCGGGACACAGGGCTTCCCCACCCACCTATCGATCTATCAGCCAGACATCGAGGACTCCGTCGACCGCCGGGTGCGGACGCTGCGCAACGTCACTGTCCGGCAAGGGCACAGCGTCGTGGACCTTGACCAGAACGAAGATGCGGTCACCCTGACAACTGTGCCCTGGCGACGCGAGGGGGAGCCTGCCAGCACGGTGCGCGCCCGGTACGTGCTAGCCGCGGACGGCAGCAAGAGCACCGTCCGTGCCCTGCTGGGCATCGGCCAGCAGGACCTGGGCTTCAACGAACCCTGGCTCAACCTCGACACCGAATGGAAGCACCCGGCCCCGCAGCGGTTCCGCACCGCCAAGCAGTACTGCGACCCGCGCCGCGGCCACATGTTCATGCTCATCGGGGAACGCCGGCAGCGCTTCGAGCTCGCACTGCTCGACGGTGAGACCGGGCAGCAGTGGCTGCGGCCCGAGGCCGCCTGGGACTGGCTGGCGGCCACCCACGGCCTGGGACCGGACGACGTCGCGATTATCCGGCAGCTCGTGTACACCTT
>PMOU01000121.1:2677-20547 GCA_003161205.1 Actinomycetota bacterium
TGGAAGCTCGACCTGGTGCTCCGCGGCTCGGCCGGAGACACCCTGCTCGACACCTACGAGCTGGAACGGCGCCCGCACGCCACCGCCGTCACGCAGATGGCGATCGGCCTCGGCCAGGTCGCGAACATGCACGACGAAACGGCCGCNNGCCCACCGTGACGCCGCGTTCAAAGCCGGCCAGGTCCCGCCGCCCCCGCCCCTGCCGCACCTGACGGCCGGCATTCTGCACCACGCGGCCGACGGTACGGTGCCGTCCCCCTCCGGAGAGCTGTCCCCGCAGGGTCAGGTAACCGCGGGTTCGGTCAGCGGCCGGTTCGACGATGTGGCCGGACACGGCTGGCGCCTGGTATCGGCGGTCAGCCTGGACGAGGTGCTGACCAGCGCCCACCGGGCCACGCTGGCCGCCTTGGGCGGCCGGGTCATCGTGCTGGGCCGGGACGTCAGCGACGACGCCGGTGCGCACTCGGCGTTTCTTGCCCGCCATGGCGCGGTGGCCTACCTGGCGCGGCCCGACTTCATCGTTTACGGCACGGCCGCCAGCGTCGGCGACGTGCCCGCGCTCGTCGCGGGGCTCAGTGCGCAGCTCGCCGCGCCAGTGGCGGCATGACCGTGCCCGCGGACGCACCAGTGCTGGATCCCGCGGTCGCCGCCCGGCACCGGGCGATGCCGCTGACCCGGCTCGTCGACTGCGGGATGGACGCCGCCGACGCGCGCGCACTGCACGCCAGCAGCGCGGCGGGCGAGGGCTGGGCCGACGCCGGGACCGTGCTCGCCGCCGCCCGCCTGGACAAGGCGCACCGGGCTCTCGCCGCCCGGCACCCGCTGACCGCGATCATCCAGGCTCGCTGGGCGGCGGGGGCGGCCCTGTTCGCGCAGATGGCTGACAACCAGGACACCGAACGGAAGCGGGCGCTCTACCGGCGCTACACCGAGANNGGCGGTCTCAGCGGCTGGGGCGCCGCCTACCTGCGCACGGCCGACGCTGTCACCGCACGCGGACTGGCGTGCCTGCTCGTCGAGGGGCCCGGGCAGGGCGAGTCCCGCCTGGACCACGGGCTGTACATGGACCGGCAGACTCCGAACGGTTTCGCACGCTTCGTGGATGCCGTCACAAGCGATGTCGCGCTGCCCGGCCCGGTCGGTGTCATAGGCAACAGCTTCGGCGGCCTGTTCGCCGCCCTGCTGGCATCCCAGGATCCGCGGGTCGCCGCGTGCGTCGTCAACGGCGCCCCGCCCGCCCCGGAAGTACCGGAGTTCCGTAACGCCCGAGAGCAGATGGATGCCGCGTTCGGCACCCAAGACGGCGACACCCTCGCCGCAACCCTGCGCCAGCTGCGGTTCGACCCGTCATGGCAGCGGATCGGCTGCCCAGTCCTCGTCCTGCACGGCGGGGCCGACCCGCTGGTCAGTCATCAGCAGGCCCGGGTCTTCGCTGACGCCTCACCGCGGGGGCACCTTGAATCGTGGCCCGACGGTGAGCACACCATCTACAACCACGCTGACGAGCGCGACGCACTCGCCGCCGACTGGCTAGCCGATGCGCTGACCCAGGACGCGCCACCGAACCGCAGCTGACAGACAGCACCGGCTTCTCCGCACGTGCGGCGAGTGTGGCATCCGCGCAGGATACTGACGCCGAGAGCGTCGGTGATGCGGTTTGCTGGCGGCGTCGGCTGACCCGAGCCGTCAGCTCGCCGTCGGCGGCCTCGTCGGCCCGGCGCCAGCGCCGAGCTCGACGAGGGCGACTTCGATCTCGTCGAGGTCATCGTCGGTGAGGGCGAAGGCGGCGGCGCCGATCCAGCCGTCCACCTGGTCGGGCGAGCGCGGGCCGACGATCGCGCCGGTCACGCCCGGCCAGCTGAGCACCCAGGCGACGGCGACAGCGGCGACGGTGGAGTCGTGGCGCGCGGCAATCGGTCGCAGGCGATCGCGCAGAGCCAGGTTCGTCTGGAGCGCCGGTGCTGAGAAATGAGGGAACTCGATGTGCCAGCGCCGCCAGTCCCGGCTGTCCATCAGCGCCACTCGCTCGGCGGAGAAGGTGTCTGTCAGCAGGCCGGCCTGGAGCGGGCTGTAGCAGATGAGGCCTGTCCCGTTCTCGGCACACCAGGGTGCGAGCTCGGCTCCCGCCCGGCGGTCAATCAGCGAGAACGGCGATTGCAGCGAGTCCACGTGGCGGATCTTCTCGCAGCGCCTGAGGAGGCCGACGTCGAAGTTGGAGACGCCACCGGCCCTGACCTTGCCCTGCTCGATCAGGCGATCCATCTCTCCCCAGGAGTCCTCGACTTCCACGCCTCCGCCGTCCGGCCAGTGGAACTGGTAGAGATCGATATGGTCGACGCCCAGCCGCCGCAGAGAGCCGTCGCATTCCTGGCGGATCGAATCCGGGCGCAGGCAGCGCACCGGGTCGCCGTATACGTCCGCGTCAGACCAGCGAAGTCCGCCCTTCGTGAAGATGTATGGGCGCTCCGCGTCGGGCATGCTCGCGATCGCACGCCCGACGACCTCCTCGGAATGGCCACGTCCGTAGACCGCCGCGGTGTCGATCCAGTTCACGCCCAGCTCCGCTGCGTGGCGGAGCGCACGCACCGAGGTGGCGTCATCTTGCGCGCCCCAGTTGTACTTCCACTCGGCGCCGCCGATCGCCCAGCTTCCGGCTCCGACAACGCTTATCTCGTAATCCGTCCGGCCGAGCCGCCTGGTCGCCAGTGATGTCATTCAAGATCCTTCCTCAGGTTGTTGTAGTTTGCGGGTTGGCCGCTGTCTCGGCGGAAGCCTGGGCCCCGGGCATGTACTTGGATAGCTCGCGCCGGGTGCTCTGCACCATCAGCTCGATGAGTTCCTCCAGGGAGATCTCGCTCAGGTCCGCGTCGAGGGTCACCTGACCCTGCTGGATCACATTGATCCGGTCACAGATGTCGAACAGGTGCGTGTAGTTGTGGTCGATGACGATGACCGAGATGCCCGTGTTCCGGCACAGGCCCTTGATCACGTTGATGATGAGGGCGGTCTCCTTGGCCCCCATCGCCGCGAGCGGCTCGTCGAGGAGCAGGATCTTCGTATCCTTCTGCTGGGTCGCACGGGCCACGGCGATGGCCTGGCGCTGGCCGCCGGACAGCTTCGCGACCGGTACGTCGATGGACGGGATGTCAACCGCCATCTCGTCCAGGCAACGGCGCGCGGCGGCGCGCATCGACCTGTTCCTGAGCAGCCTGACCCAGCCGCCTGCGGTGTGCTCACGGTTAAGGAACAGGTTGTGGAAGACGCTCAGCTCGTTCACGAGCGCCAGATCCTGGAACACCGTCTCGATGCCGTGAGCACGCGCGTCCTTGACCGAGCGTAGCCGCACCTCTTCGCCGTCTATGTAGACCCGGCCGCCGTCTGGCTTGTGGTAGCCAGTAATGATCTTGACCAGGGTGGACTTGCCGGCGCCGTTGTCGCCGACCAGGCCGAGAACCTCGCCACGGCGCAGATGCAGGTTGATGTTCCGCAGCACGGTCACGGCGCCGAAGCTCATCGAGATCTCCTCGATTCGCAGCACGTCCTCGACATCGCTCCGGTCGTTTACCTCCGTCCCTGGCATCATCGGCGCACCGGTTCCTTTCGTCGGCTGAATGAGAAATCGAGTAGCCGGGCAACGGACCCGCGTCCCGCTCTCCTCATGGTCGCCCGCTCGATCTGCACGTTGAAGAACATCGTGACCAGGATGGCGATCCCGAGGATCAGGTCGTAGGCGAAAGAGCTGACGCTGATGACGTGGAAGCCGTCCTCCAGGGTGCCAAGCGCGATCGCGCCGAGGGCAGCGCCGATCATGGTCCCGCGTCCTCCAGTGAGTGCCGTTCCGCCGATCACTGCCGCGGCCACGCCGTAGAACATAAAGGTCAGCCCGGACGTGTCCGGGTCGATGCTGCCGATGTGGTAGCCGTCGAGGATGCCGATGAGGCCGCCGATGAACGAGCACAGCACGAAGCACCAGATCTTGACGAAGTCGACTTTGAGTCCGGATTCCTTGGACGACTCCGCGTTGCCGCCTACGGCGACGATGTGCAGGCCGAACGAGGTCCTGCGCAGCATGACGAACAGGACCGCCATGATGCCGACCGCCCAGTAGGCCTCGGCCCAGACCCCTCCGCCCAGCACGAGCGCGAGTATCCCGCCCCCCACCGGGTTCGCCGGCGCCCCGTTCGAGCCGATGAGGATAATCCCCTCCAGCGCGAAGGTCATCCCGAGCGTCGTGATGAACGACGGCATATGGAGCTTGACGGTGATGAGGCCGTTGATCCACCCGATCCCGGCGCTTATCACCAGCGCGAGGGCGATGCCGACAGGGACAGGAGTGCCGTGGTTGTTGAGTTGCTCGACGATAAAGGGCGAGAGCACATAGACCTCGCCCACCGACAGGTCGATCTCGCCCAGTATGAGGACCGGCACCTCGGCGAGGGCGAAGAAAGCGATCGGGGCGATGAAGCTGGCCAGTGCGGCCGCGTTGCTGCTCGTGAAGAAGTCCGGGGAATCGACGGTGAAAAACAGGATCATGGCGAGCGTGACGACCGTGATCACCAGCTCCTGCAGGTAAAGGTCGCCGAATCGCCGCAAAGTCGATGCGAACACCTGGCGGGTGTCTAGGCCATGCGCAACTTGGGATTCGGGGCTGGAAGTGGTATCGGCATCTTCTGGCTCCAGGCCCACACTGTGATCTTGTCGCATCTGCCTCACTGGCACCTACTGAGAACGGTCGACAGGTATGCCGCCGCTCACACCGGTCAAGGGCGAGCGGCGGCCTTTCACGTATTTACGTAGTTCCCACGAAGCCCTGGATGCTCGTCGGCGGGGTGAACACGACCGGCGTGGTACTTGAGCCTTCCCAGCTGTCCTTGCGGTTGACATAGTCGGCGACGTTCTTGCTGTCAACATACTTGAAGCCGGTGTTGACATCTACCGGCGTGATGAGGCCGCCGGTTATGTTGTAGAGGAACAGTTGGTAGATGCTCATTGCGCCCTGCAGGTAGGCCTGCTGGTCGACCGTGAACGCCAGCTGACCTTTTTGGATCAGGTCCAGCACGGGAACACCGACGTCAAAGGCCGCTCCGCCAATTCCCTTCGACGCCAGGCCCAGCTTCTGGATCGCTGTCGCGACGGCGACCCCGTTGCTGCCACCGCTCGAGAACATGAACTTGACGTCCTGGTGCCCCTGATACCAGGACTCGATCGAAGCGAGTGCCGGGCCTTCGGTGGCTCCGACGCCTACCTGGACGAATTTTATGCCGGCCTGCTTGAAGACGCTTGCGGCGCCGTCCATGCGCGGCTGCTCGTTAAGTGACCCAGGGACGCTGATCATGCCACCGACCAGGTCACCTGCCTTCACGTAGCTGAGGATGCGCGTAGCCACGGCCACGCCGGCGCTGTACAGGTCCTGGCCGATGTAGGACATGGCGTTGTTGCCCTTGCCTACCGGCGCCTCGGCGTTGAACGCGACCACCGGGATTCCCTGGTTAAGAGCCCTGTTGGTCACGTCGTTGAAGGCGGTCGGGTCTACGATGCAGCAGCCGATGCCGTCGACCTTATCGTTGATCGCGACCGTGAAGGCGTTGACCATCTCGGGGACGATGTCGTTCTCAGAGCCAGTCCAGGTGTAGGAACATCCGAGCAGTGCGCACATGTCGTTTGCTCCGGCCCGGGTGGCAACGAAGAACGGGTCGGCTGTCACGTGGCAGACTAGGGTGAACTTATACGACGGGTACTTAGGCCATGGGTTGTGAATGCCGTTAGCGGAACTCGCCGAGGCGCTACTGCTGCTACAAGATGCGATTGCCCCCAGAAGCGATGCGGCAGCTACTGTGCCGCCGGCATTACGCAACAAGCGACGCCGGGACAGCTCCTGGGCATCCTTGCCTATCTCTGGTTTGCTCTCTGGTCTGCCGAATGTTGCCATATTTGATCCATCCCTGTTTCGGTGCTATGGAAATTAACATCGCCCTCATGGCGTGAAATAGCGGCTTATCCTTGGCCATGCGCGGCTCTCGCAGACGCCCTCTCCAGCGCCCCATTTATCACCAGATGCAACAAATCTAAAAAGTCACAGTAGAACTATCGTGAGAGGCTGTCAAGAGCTCGTCATCCTGTCATGACAGGATGACGGATCCGAGACCCGTAAGACCAGGCGAGGCCGAGCCAGGGCCAGCCTCGGGCGGGCGGGGGCATGCGCACGGGCAGGCCCCCGCCAGGCCGTACCGGGCACGAGCGCATGCCCTGGGCATCGGGCAGGAAGTGTTGTCCGGCCAGGCCAAATATGGAATAATCTTCATAAAGTTCCATGTCATGGAACATTGCGAAGACCAGGAGGATCGCATGCTGGACGTCCGCCTCGCCGTCAGCCCGGCGGAATCGGCCGGGTTCAACTCGGCGCAGCGCCGGGACGCGTTCGTGGTCAGCGACCTCTTCCGGGCGGCCGAGGTACGGCTGGTTTACTCCCACGACGACCGTATGGTCGTGGGCGGAACCGCACCGGAACCCGGTCACCCGGTTCCGCTGTCGGCCCCGGCAGAGTTGCGGGCAGCCAGTTTCTGCGAGCGCCGGGAGATCGGCATCGTGAACGTCGGCGACCCGGGTGTCGTTCAAGCCGGAAACGAGTCTTTTCCGCTCGGCCGGTACGACTGCCTGTACGCCGGGCGAGGCACTGGCGACATCGTCTTCGCCAGCGACGGGCCCGGACAGGCGCGTTTCTATCTCGTCTCAACCCTTGCCCACAGCGACTATCCGACAGCGGTGATACGCGCGGCAGAGGTGACGGGCGAACCGCTCGGCAGCCATGCGGGCGCCAGTGTGCGCACGCTCAGGAAGTACATTCACCCAGGCGGCGTCCGCAGTTGCGAGCTCGTGCTCGGCGCGACCACGCTGGAGGCGGGCAGCGTCTGGAACACGATGCCGCCGCACACGCACGGCCGCCGCACCGAGATCTACCTCTACTGCGGACTGCCCGCGGACGCCCGGGTCATCCACCTGATGGGTGAGCCGGACGAGGTCCGGCCCATCGTCGTCGCCGACGCGGAGGCCGTGATCGCCCCCAGCTGGTCGGTGCACTGCGGCGTCGGGACGAGTGCGTACACGTTCGTCTGGGCGATGGGCGGAGAGAACCAGGCATTCGACGACATGGATGCCGTCGCGGTCCCGGACCTGCGATGACCGGGCCCCAGCCGCACGGCCCGGCTGGTCCCGCGCTCTTTAGCTTGTCCGGGAAGACCGCGTTCGTCACCGGTGCCCGCACCGGGATCGGCGCCGCCGTCGCGACCGGTCTCGCTCAGGCCGGCGCCGACCTGATCCTGGCCAGCCGGCGCGACGACGCCGGCCAGACAGCCGCGGCGGTCAGGAGCATCGGCCGGCACGCCGAGACGGTCGGACTTGACCTGTCCGACCTGGCAACGGTTCGGCGGACCTGCGCGGACCTCCTCACCAGGCACTCCATCGATATCGTGGTTAACAACGCCGGGATCATCACCCGCGCGGACGCCGTAGCGACCAGTGCGCGGGACTGGTCGGACGTGCATCGGGTCAACCTGGACGCTACCTGGGCGATCTGCCAGACGATAGGCGAGTCCATGGTGGCGCGGAGGTCAGGGAAAATCATCAACGTGGCGTCTCTGCTGTCGTTCCAGGGCGGCATCCGGGTCGCGCCCTACGTGTCGAGCAAGCACGCGGTGGCCGGGCTCACCCGTGCGCTCGCCAGCGAGTGGGCATCACACGGCGTGCAGGTGAACGCGATCGCGCCCGGCTACATCGTGACCGCCAACACGGCCCCGCTGCGCGCCGACCCGGATCGGGCGGCCTCGATAGGCGCTCGTATCCCGGCTGGCCGATGGGGCAACCCGGACGACCTGGCTGGCGCGGCGGTCTTCCTGGCCTCACCCGCGTCGGACTACGTGAATGGCCATATCCTCGTAGTCGACGGCGGATGGCTGGTCCGCTGAGCTGGTCCGCTGAGCTGGGAGGGGTGGCGACCTTCACCGCATCCGACAAAACGCTCGCCGTGCTTGACGCACTCGGCACGCATTCGCGGCTCATCGACATCTCGGCCGCGACGGGATTGCCCAAGCCCACCGCCCACCGCATCCTGAAGACCCTCGCCGAGCACGGATTCGCCCGGGTCGACGGCAAGGGCCGGTACAGCCCGGGCCCGCGTGTCCTCACCCTCGCAGGCCGGCTGCTGGCGCACCTCGACCCCGTAGAAGAGGCCGACCACACGCTGCGCGGCCTGAAAGCGGAGACCGGGCTCACCGTGCACCTAGGCGCCTATGCCGGCGACGAGGTCGTCTACATCGCCAAGCTCGAGGCGCCTGCGCCCTACCGGATGCCGTCCCGCGTTGGCATGAGCATCCGGCTGCACACGACGGCGATCGGCAAGGCCATCCTGGCGGCCCTGGGTGACGAGGAGGCGGCCCGGGTATGTGCCAGGACCGGCCTGCAGCCGCGCACGCCCAAGACGCTTACCGACCAGCGGGCGCTGATCGCGCAGCTGAACCAGATCCGGGTGCGCGGCTACGCCCTCGACGACGAGGAGAACGAGACCGATATTCGCTGCGTCGGCGCCGCCATCTACGATCACACCGGCCGCGTCATGGGCGGCGTCAGCTTGTCCTGGCTGGCGTTCAGCCACCCGTCCCGCCCTGTTCCCGAGCTCGGTGCCCGCGTGGTCGCCGCGGCCGATGCGATCTCCGCGCGGCTTGGCGCTCCGCCACGCGCCGGCTAGCCGGGCTTGCCCTGTTACGAACCCGCTGCCTGGGCGTTCAGGAGGGCCCTGGTCTGCGTGAGTTCCGGAATATAGCCCGTGCCGCCCTGGCCGGCCAGGGAAAGCGACGCCGCCGCGGCCGCCAGCCGGACCGCCTCGCCGAGATCGTCACCGAGCGCGAGCCGCCCGGCCATGGTTCCGGCGAAGACATCGCCCGCGCCGGTCTGGTCGGTGATCGTCGGTGCCGGAAATGCCGGGACGGTTTCCTGCCGCTCGCCATGATCAAGCAGCACACCGGCCGGCCCGCAGGTCACCGCGACCGCGCGCGCGCCGAGGCGGCGCAGTGCCCGGGCCGCGGCGGCCGGGTCCGCCTCGCCGAGCAGTTCCCGGCACTCTCCTGGCGCCGAGGGCGTGACCACGGCCGCCGCCGGGGCGAGNNTCGGCCGCGCTGGCCGAGATCGCGCAGGTGATGCCCGAGGCCAGCGCGACACGCGGCGCGGGCAGCCCGTCCAGGTCCGCCGGGACCATGGTCGACGCCGCGCTGCCGCGCCGGGCGTAGGCGAACTGCGCGGCGCCGGACGGGTCGGTGACGGTGAAGTACACACCCTGCTGGCCGCGGACGCGCCGGATCCCGGACGTGTCAACACCGAGTTCGGCCGCGCGGCCGACGATAACCTCACCGAGCTCGTCATCGCCGACACGGGTGATCAGCACCGTGTGCGCGCCGCTGGCGGCGGCGGCCGCGGCCGCGTTGAGCGCGTCACCGGAGACCCCGAAGCGGACAAGCTGGCCGAGGTGAAACGGGCCGCCCGCGGAGAGCTCGATGAGGACCTCGCCGATCACGGCGACATCCGCGCCCGCCGCCATTACGCTCGCAGCCCGGCGAGGTTGGCGTCCACGTCGCCGTCGAGCAGCGCACGGCCCACCCCGACGGCCGGCGCGCCGGCCCGCAGCCAATCCGCCACCTCCGCCGGCGCTATCCCCCCGGTGGGGACGATGAGCGCATCCGGCAGTATCGAAAGAAGGGAACGAAGGTACTGGATTCCGCCCACGTGCGCCGGGAAGAGTTTGGCGATCCCGCGGGACGCGGCGCCGGCGATCTCGGCCGGAGTGAAGCCGCCCTCGATGAACGGCAGGCCGGCGTCGGCGGCCACGTCCCGCACCTCGGCCGCCGGGTACGGGCTGACCAGGAACCCCGCGCCGAGTCCGGCCGCCCGCCGGGCGTCCGCGGCGGTGAGCACCGTGCCGAGCCCGGTCAGCACGCCAGGCCAGCGCAGCCGGGCCTCGGCCAGCGCGTCCGCCCAGCCTCGCGTGGTCGCGGTGAGTTCGGCCACGGGAAGGCCGGCCTCGGCAACCCGGCCGAGCACGTCAAGCGCCGTGGCCGGGTCACTCGCCCGGATTACAGGCACTACCCGGGCGCGGCGGAGCACATCGGCGAATGCCATGGTGCGGTCATCCATCATGTGCACAACCCCCTGCCTGTAATCCTGTCATGATAGGGTAACCTCACGGCTTGCTGCGACGGAAGGCCAGACGAAAACGTGCGGGCGCTGACATGGCAGGGTGGGGACCGGGTCGAGGTGGTGAATGTGAAGCCGCCGGAATACAGGCCGGGGTGGGCGCTCGTCGACGTGGCTTACGTCGGCCTGTGCGGCACCGACCTGCACATCTGCCAGGGCGAGCATCCAAGGGCGCAGCCGGGCGTCATCCTCGGCCACGAGGTCGCCGGGCGGCTCCGTGAGCCTGCCCGGGGCTGGCCGACCGGGACCGCCGTGCTGGTGAACCCGCTGCTGGCCTGTCACGACTGCCGGTCCTGCCGGAATGGCAGGGCCCACTTGTGCGACCGTCTAGGACTGCTCGGGATCGACGCCCCGGGTGGTGCGGCCGAATGTATCGCCGTCCCCGAGGACCAGCTGGTCCCGCTGCCACCCGGACTCGACCTCCGCATTGCCGCGCTGATCGAGCCGCTGGCGGTCGCCGTCCGGGCTATCCGGCGCGGACGGCTGCGCCTGGGTCAGCGCGCGCACGTGATCGGCGCCGGACCGGTGGGGCTCCTCGTGGCGAGCTGCGCCCGGCTTGGCGGCGCCGCGGAAGTGACGATGAGCGAGCCGGTCGCACGGCGGGCCGAAGTCGCCGCCGACTTCGGCTTCACCCTGGCCGCAGAGCCTGATCAGCGCGCGGACGTGGTCTTCGACTGCACCGGGCATCCCGCCGTTGCGCCGGCCGTCCTGCGCTGGGCGGCGACGTCGGCCACGGTAGTCACGGTCGGGACGTACCCGGGACTTGTCGGTGTCGACCTGCAGAGCGTCGTGCTGCGCGAGCTGGCCATCGTCGGCACGCGCGTCTACGCACCGGAGGATGTCACCGCGGCCGCGGAGCTGGCCGGGCGGGATCCGTTCGGCCTCGGCCGGCTTGTCACCAGCGTGATCGGCATCGACGACGGGCCTAGTGCTATCGCGCAGCTCGCCGCTGGCACCGAGCTGAAGATCCTCATCGAGGGGCCGATCGCCGGATGAGGGCGCTGGTGAAGTCCGGCCGCGGCCCGGGCCACCTGGACCTGGACCCGGACTGGCCGGAGCCGCGGCCACGGCCGGGTTGGGTGGTCGTGAACGTGACCGCCTGCGGCGTCTGCGGTACGGACCTGCACATCTGGCACGATCAGCATAAGTACTGGCCGCCCGTCGTCCTGGGCCATGAGTACACCGGGCGGATCAGTCAGGTGGGCGACGGCGTCGCTGGCTGGCTACCCGGCGACCGGATTGTGTGCGAGCAGCACTCGCTGGCCTGCGGCGCCTGCGACGCCTGCCGCCGTGGCGCCATTCACCTGTGCGCGGCCAAGCGATCGCCCGGCTGGGGCATTGACGGAGCCTTCGCCGAGAAGGTGGCGTTGCCGGCGCAGCTGCTGCACCGGGTTCCCGACATCGTGCCCGACGAGGCGGCGGTGATGACCGAACCGCTCGCTATCTGCCTCACCGGCGTGGACCGGGCGGCCGTCCGCCCCGGCGAGACCGCCCTCGTCGTGGGCCCGGGATCGCTGGGCCTGCTGACCTGTCTCATTCTGCGTGCCGCCGGGGTGCGGGTGCTGCTGGCCGGCCGGGCCAGCAGCACGGCCCGGCTGTCCCTAGCCCAGCGCCTTGGTATCGAGACCGCGTCGACCGGGGAGGCCGCCGAACGGGTCGCCGGGTTGTCCGCACGAGGCGGCGCGGATGTCGTCATCGAGGCGAGCGGCAGCGAGGACGGCCTCGACCTGGCGGTGACCGCGACCAGGACGATGGGCAGGATCGTCTGCCTCGGCCTGTCCGGCCGGCCGCGGATCGCCTTCCCCGCCGACGAGGCGATGCGCCGGGCGCTTGACGTCAGGTTCTCCATGTCCAGCGAGTACTCATCCTGGGACCGGGCGCTCAGCTTGCTTGAGGTGGGCTCGATCGATCCGCGCCCCCTGCTGACCACCTACCCGCTCGAAGCCTGGCGCCAGGCGTTCGACGACCTGGCCAGCCGTCAGGTAGTGAAAGCGGCCCTCACCCCGTGCTGATCGCGGTCACTAGCCCCTCCGCCACCCGCCGCTTCAGCTCGGCCAGCGACTCCTCGCTGTAGAAGGCGGCGTGCGGTGTAAGGATGACGCGCTCGTCGTGCAGCAGCGGGTCGCTGGGGGTCGGCGGCTCGGGGTCAAGCACGTCGAGCGCGGCGCCAGCCAGGCGGCCGGATTCGAGCGCCCGAGCCAGCGCACCCGGATCGACGAGCCCACCGCGAGCCGTATTCACCAGCACCGCCCCCGGCTTCATCAGCGCGAACGCGGCGTCGTCGAGCAGGTGCCTGGTACCGTCGCCCAACGGCACGTGCAGCGAGATGACGTCGCTGGTGGCCAGCAGCTCCCCGAACGGCAGCATGCTCACCCGGCCGACATCACGGGCGACAGGATCGTGTCCCGAGACGGCGAAGCCGAGCGCGAGCGCTCTGCTGGCCACGGCGCCGCCGATGCGGCCCAGGCCGACGACGCCGAGCTGCTGACCCGACGCGCGCCTGAGCTGGCCGGCGCCGCGGAAGTCCCAGCGCCCGGCGCGGACCGAGGCGTCCAGCCGGACGACCCCCCTGACCAGGGCGAGAATCAGCGCGATCGTGTGGTTGGCGACTTCTTCCAGCGAGTAGTCGGGCACCGAGACAAGCGAGACGCCGCGGGCTCGTGCTGCCGCGGTGTCGATGTTGTCCACGCCGGTGCCGTAGCGGCCCACGGCGCGGCATTCCGGCAGGCGAGCGAGGACTCCGGCCGTAACCGGAGCGTACTGAGTGAGCAGGGCCACGGCGTCCCGCCCTGCGGCGATCACCTCGCCCTCCGTGTGGCAGGACGCGACCTCGACCTCGAGCCCTGCCCGGCCGAATATCCGCTGCTCGGCCGCCACGTCCGGGTGATCGCAGTCGGTGATGACCACTTTCAGCTGTACCACCGCGCCCAGCTGGCGTCCAGTCCGTCATGGACCGAACGGAAGGTGGTATATGCGGCCCGGTATCGCTGCGCCGCCTCGGGACGCGGGCGCCAGTGTTGCCCGATTTCCACGACGTGTTCAGCCGCCGCGGCGGCGTCGTCGTACCAGTCGGCGCCGAGGCCGGCCAGCAGCGCCGCTCCGAGGATGCCACCTTCCCTGGCAGCGAGCGCCGACACCGGGCGACCGTAGATGTCGGCCCGGATCTGGTTCCACAGGTCGCTGCGCGCGCCGCCGCCGGTGCACCGCAGGGGTCCGTCGTCGCTGGTCGCGATGAGTTCGAGCGCGCGCTGGTTGTCGAAGCAGATCCCCTCCATGACGGCTCGGGCCAGGTGTCCCCTGGTGTGCTCGAGGGTGAGGCCGGTGAACGAACCGCGGGCAGCCGCCGACCCGAGCGTTCGCTCGCCAAGCAGATAGGGGAAGAACAGCAGCCCGTCGCTGCCCGGCGGGACCGCGGCTGCCTCGGCATCCAGCTCCGGGTAGCGCCCGGCCATACCGACCTGGTCAGCCAGCCAGTGCAGGCAGCTGCCCGCGGCGTCGCCGATGCCGAAGTTGACCCAGCCGCCACTGACCGTGCGCAGGGACATCACCCTCGGGTCTGGGTGCGGACCGGTCCCGTAACCGGCCACGATGGACGCGGTGCCCGCGACCTCGGCGAGCCGGCCGTCTCTGGTTACCCCTGCGGCAAGCAGCTGGCACAGCATGTCGCCGCCGCCCGCCACCACCGGCGTGCCGGCCGCTAGGCCGGTCTGAGCGCAGACCGCGGGCAGCACCTGGCCGATGACCTCCCCGGACCCGGTGATCGGCGGGAGCAGGGCCGGGTCCACGTCAAGGGCGCCGAGCAACTCCCGCGACCACTGGCCGGTCACCGCGTCGACCAGGAAGGTGCCGGAGGCTTCGGAGGGATCGGTGGCCAGCTCACCGCACAACCGCAGGTTCACGAAGTCCTTGGGCGCCACGAAGGCCCTCGCTCGTTCGTAGACTCCGGGCATCTCGTCGCGGAACCAGGCGATCTTGAACCCGGTCCATGCGGCCAGCGGCTTGTTGCCTGCCATGCCGACGAGCTCGTCCGCGTCCGGCCGGCTGGAGAACACGGCCACCTGGGCGGCCGCGCGCTTGTCGCTCCACAGGCCGACCCTGGGGACCAGCGGTTCCCCCGCCGCGTCCACCGGGACGGCGGAGTGCATCTGCGCTCCGGTGCCGACCGCCCGGATCCGCGCTGCCGGGTTCCGTGCCAGCAGCGCCTGGACGTTGGACACGGTGGTCTGCCACCACTGGCCCGGATCTTGTTCCGCGCGGCCTGCGCTAGGCGCGAACAGCTCGATCGGGCTGGTGGCGCAGTCCGCGATGTCGCCGTCTGCGGTGACCAGCGCCGCGCGGGTGGACTGGGTGCCGATGTCGATCGCGAGCACGCTGTCCGGCCGGGTCATCGCTGGTACCCCAGTTCCGTCCGGATGTGCTTGACCCTCAGGAACTCCTCCATGCCGGCGTGAGACAGCTCCACGCCAAGGCCGCTGTGCTTCCAGCCGGCGTACGGGAAGGGCACGTCGCCGCCGCCCACGTTGTTGACGTTGACGGTGCCGAACTCGAGCCGCTCTGACAGCAGGGTCGCGGCGCGCAGGTCCCTGGTGTACAGGTAGGCCACCAGGCCGGCGTCCAGCGAGTTCGCCCGGGTCACGGCCTCCTCCGCGTCGTCCACGACGATGACCGGCACGACCGGGCCGAACGTCTCCTCGGTGACCATTCGCAAGTCCGCGCCGCCAACGACGATCGTTGGCTGGTAGAACCAGCCCCTGTCCAGGTCGCCGCCCGTTGCCCGCGCCCCGCCGGTGCAGATGTCTGCTCCCCTGGCCCGCGCGTCGGCTACGTGGGCCTCCACCCGGGCTAGGCCCTCGCGCGTGGTGAGCGGGCCGAGGTCGGGCTCGGGATCGGCCAAGCCATGGCCGACAGAGAGCTTCGCGGCCCGTTCGACGAGCTTGCCGATGAACTCATCGGCGACGGCACGCTCGACGAACACGCGGTTCACCGAGTTGCACAGCTGGCCGGCGTTGCGGAACGACCGCTTTACGCCGTCGGCGACGGCCAGTGCCATCGGCGCGTCAGCCAGGACGATCATCGGTGAGTGGCTGCCGAGCTCAAGTGTCACGCTCTTGATGTCGTCGGCGGCCAGGTGCAGCAGCCGGCGGCCGGTGGCGGTGCCCCCGGTGAAGCTGATCTTCCGCACCAGCGGATGCGAGGCAAGGCTGGCGCCCACGGTGACACCGGCCCCGCTGACCGAGTTAAGCACGCCGGGCGGGAGGCCCGCCTGCGTCGCGCCCTCGATGACGGCTAGCACGGTGAGCGGGGTCTGCTCGGCGGGTTTGGCCACCACGGTGCATCCGGCTGCGAGGGCGGGCGCGATCTTCCACGCCATGATCCCGAGCGGGTAATTCCAAGTGCCAATCGCCGCTGTCACCCCGACGGGCTGCCTGATCGCGACACTGCGCAGTGTCGGCGACGCGGTCGGGAACGTCTCGCCGCGAACCCGAACCGCCTCCGCGGCGTAGTAGTCGAATGCCTTGGCGGCGGCATCGACTTCGCCCGCCGCCTCGCTGCGCGGCTTGCCCTGCTCGAGGGTGAGGGTCGTGGCCAGGTCTCTAGCGTGCTGCCGGATCCAGCCCGCGATTGCGGCGAGGTGCGCGCCTCTGGCGTCCGCGGGTAGTGCGGCCCATGAGCCGAACGCCTCCGCCGCGGACTCCACCGCCGCGTCGACAGCCGCCGCGGAGGCGACCGGGGCATACCCGATCACCGACTGGGTAGCGGGATCGCTCACTTCATCGGGATCGCCGTGGGCCGCCTGCCCCGCGATGGTGAGCGTCGGCTGGGTGAACGCTCTTAGCGTCGCCGATTCGGTCACCCGCCCGTCACCACTTCCGGGCCGTCGCCGGTGGCGAAGACCCGCGCGGTGAAGCCATCCCCCTCGATTGACGCATAGTCGTGCCCGGCGTCACCTAGATAGACGGCCAGGAAGACCAGATCGTCGTCGCCGGTGTTGACGGTCCGGTGCGCCCAGCCCGGTGGCACGTAGACGCTGACGTCCGGGGTCAGCTTCTCCACCCGCAGGTCGCCGGTTCTGTCCTGCAGCACCATGAGCCCGGTTCCGGCCATCCCGAGGTAGAACTCGGCGGAGTCACGCTCATGATGATGGCCCTTCGTCATGAAATATTCCGCGCCCACCATGCCCGGCGAGATAATCGTCGTCCGGTAGGCTAGGTGGTCCCTTTCCTCTGGCACCGGCGCATCGAAGGCGCGGTAGATAACCGGATCCCCGGCATCCCTTACAAGCTGTCGGGCTGCTTCCGCGTCAGCATAGGCACCCGGCATTTCGCTGAGTCTCCGCACCAGGGTTGCCTCGTGCGGAGTGAGATAACCGGATCTGAAGTCAATAGTCGCGCTGAATGGCGTCATGGGGATGTGATCTCCAACTCGAATTTAAAGCTGTCACCACGGTAAATAGCGGAGTAATACTCAAACACCTCGCCCTCGGCCGTCCTCGTCACACTCTCTATGCGCAGGGCGGGCAGACCCGTCGGCGCGACCAGATGCCGCGCGTCCTCCGTCGACAGCACAGCGACCTCGATCGAGCGGTGCCCGCCGGCCGGCCGGACGCCATACTCGTCACGCATCACCTGGTAGAGGGACCGGTCGGTCATGTCGAGGTCGGTGAAGCCGGGAAATATCCTGCTCGGCAGCGTCGTGCGGACCACCAGCACCGGACGGTCGTCGACGCTGCGCACCCGGTCGAACCTGATCACCTCGTCCCCGATGTTCAGTTCAAGGGCGCTGGCCAGGCTCACAGGGCATCCCCTCAATTCCGATGCGAGCACCCTGCTCCGTATCGAATGGCCTGCATTCACCATCGAGTCGTAGAACCCAAGCGAATGCTGAACGAAACTGGTGTTCAGCTTGCGGCCGGTTACAAAGGTGCCTTTCCCCTTGACTTTCAGCACCATGCCGTCTCGCTCCAGTTCGTCGAGCGCCTGCCGGACGACGGTGCGACTCACCGAATACTGACGGCACAGGTCAGACTCCGACGAAAGAAGGTCACCCTCGTTCCGGCGCTGAACGTCGGTGATCAAGATCTCCTTGAGCTGCTGGTAGTAAGGAACATAGGAACGGGTATTGATTCCGGTACTCGCCTGTGCTGTCATGACAGGATTATAGGAGCCTCTTGCCCCTGTCTCGTTTCGGGGCCCCTCGAGACCGCTGGCGGTCACGGCGCGAGCGCCGCTTTCAGGCAGGCCGGGTCGTCCCGCAGCAAGCCGTGGACGACGCAAGCCGTCGGCTCTGTCCCGCAGATTCCGGCTTTCTCGACCCGGAGCAACTCCCACGGGCCCAGCTCGGGATCGGGCGCCGGCGTCACTGCGAACTCACGTGGCACCTGGTAGGCCACAGCCTTTGCCTGAACATCCTCACACGTACCCTCCTGACGAGCTGACATCCTATCATGACAGGATTATGTGTTGGTTAGTTTCAGAGAGGCGGAATCTTCAGTCTCGGTGTTGCGCAGGGTGGGCAGAACCCCGCACCCTCACATCCGGTAAGATCATCGGCAAGACGGCGGGTATCGCTGTGGGAAGAAGGCCGGCGTGTTCGAGGCTGCTGACATCAGGGAATGGCGCGGCCACGACGTG
>PMOU01000509.1:0-2894 GCA_003161205.1 Actinomycetota bacterium
CCGCCCTGCTTCAGCCAGCGCTCGAAGTTGGCGGTGGAGGACAGCAGCGGGCGGTAGAAGCAGTCGCGGAAGCGCTCCATGGTGTGCTCGGCGCCGAGGAAGTGGCCGCCGTGCCCGACCTCTTCGTGCGCGCCGAACGCCAGCGAGGCTTCGGTGATCTCCAGCGGGGTGAATTCCACCCGCAGTTCGCGCAGCAGCTCGATGTCGATGATGAACTTCTCATAGCAGCTGACCAGGCCGCCTTCCAGCCAGCCGGCCGCGTGCATGACGAAGTTGGTGCCGGCCAGGAAGGTGGGCAGCAGCGTCATCAGCGCCTCGTACGCCGACTGCGCGTCCGCGGTCTGGCTGGAATTCAGCCCGCCGCCGGTGCGGAACGGCAGCCCGAAGTGCCGGGCCAGCTGGCCGGTGCACAGCAGGCCGATCGCGGATTCCGGGGTCCCGAACGACGGCGAGCCGGACTGCATATCGATGTTGGACAGGAACGAGCCGAAGATCACCGGGCAGCCGGGCCGGATCAGCTGGGCCAGCGCGATGCCGGACAGCGCCTCGGCGAGCTGCTGCACGAGCGCGGCCGGGATCGTCACCGGAGACATCGCCCCCATCAGCAGGAACGGCGTCAGTACCACCGGCTGGTTGGCCCGGTTGTACTCGAACTGGGCGTCCAGCATGCGGTCATCCCAGCGCAGCGGCGAGTTGCAGTTGATCAGCGAGATCGTCGCGGGCACCTGTTCGATCGCCGCTCTGCCTTTCCCCCCGGCCCCGCCGAACAAGATCTCCGTCATCGCGATCGTGTCGGCGGCGTTCGGCCCGGAGACCACGTTGCCCATGTAGATCTTGTCGGTCAGCGTCTGCAGCGCNNCGGAAGTCGTTCATGGTGGCGTCGCGGCGCACGTCGCCCTCGCGCACGAACGGGCAGCCGTAGACCGAGCTGAACACCATGTGGTCGCCGCCGATGTGCACGTTACGGGCCGGGTTGCGGGCCTGCACGTCGAACTCGCGCGGCGCCTTGGCCACCTGCTCGAGGACGAACTCCGGATCGAGCTTGACCACATCGCCGTCCACCTGCTGGCCCGCCTTGGCGAACAGCTCGAGGGCTTCTGGCTTGGCGAACTGGACGCCGATCTCGGAGACGATCCGGCGCCAGCCGCGGTCAAGCACCGCGATCGAATCGGCGGAGAGGATCTCGTACCTCGGCATCGTGTTGACGAACATCGACTTTCACCGTGCCCTGGAGTGAGTTCAACGGGTCATACGTGAGCTTGACCGGAATTTAGACGGCCTTTACGATCACATAGTAGAACTAGGTCCCATAAAGTGGAACCCGGGACGACAGGACGGATAGATGAGCAACCAGAACGGCACCCAGGCCGTCGACCGGGCCGCTCGCTTGCTCGCGGAGGTCGTCCACTCGCCCGATCCGATGACGTTCACCGGGCTGAGCGCGATCACCGGGCTGGCCAAATCCACCACCTCCCGGCTGCTGCTCGCGCTCGAGCGCAACGGGCTGGTCCGGCGGGACGACCACGGCCGGTTCCTGCCCGGCGAGATGTTCGTCAGCTTCGCCTGGCGGGGCGGCGCCGAGGCCGGCCTGGTCGCGGTGGCCCAGCCCTTCCTGGAACGGCTCGGCAAGGCGACCGGGGAGACGATCAACCTCGGCGTGGTCAGCAACGGCATGGTCGAGCAGATCGCCCAGGTGGACAGCACCTACCTGATCGGCGGCACCAACTGGGTCGGCATGTCCGTCCCGCTGCACTGTTCCGCACTGGGCAAGGTGCTGCTGGCCAGCGGCACCGCCCAGCTGCCGCCCGGCCCGCTGGAACGGCGCACGGACAAGACGATCACCACCGAGGCGGCGCTGCGGGCCGACCTGGCCGCCGTCCGCGCCCGCGGCTACGCGGTGACCGACGAGGAACTCGAACCGGGCCTGATCGCGGTGGCGGCGCCCATCTACGGCTACGACGGAGCCGTGGTCGCCGCGCTCTCGGTGTCGGCCCCGGCCGGCCGGATGGCCAGGGACGGACTGAGCGCGGCGGCCGGCTCCTGCGTGGAGGAAGCCGCGGGCCTGTCCGCGGTCCTCGGCTACCGGCAGCGGGCCGCCAGGCAGAACCGGAAGGCAGGCTGACCATGACCACCGAGGAACTGCTCGCGCAGCTTTACGACCAGACGCTGGTCGGCAACAAGCCCGCGGTGCTCGAGCTCACCAACGCCGGGCTGGCCCGGGGCCTGGGGCCGGAGATGCTGCTGTACGAAGCGCTCATCCCCTCGCTGGAAGAGGTCGGCGCCCGGTTCGAGCGCGGTGACTTCTTCGTGCCCGAGATGCTGATCGCGGGCAAGGCGATGGCCGGCGCGCTGGAGATCCTGCGCCCGCTGCTGGCCGAGACCGGCGCCCAGACGATCGGGAAGATCGTGATGGGCACGGTCAAGGGCGACGTGCACGACATCGGCAAGAACCTGGTCAACATCATGTTCGAGGGCGCCGGCTTCGAGGTCATCGACCTGGGCGTGCAGGTCGCGCCGGAGAAGTTCATCGCGGCGATACAGGAGCACAAGCCCGACATCGTCGGCTTCTCCGCGTTCCTGACCACCACGATGCCGATGTTCAAGGCGAACATCAACGCGCTGCAGAAGTCCGGGCTGCGCGACCAGGTCATCGTCATGGTCGGCGGTGCCCCGGTCACCCAGGAATACGCCGACGTCGTGGGCGCCGACGGGTACGCGGCCGACGCGTCCGCGGCCGTGGTCAAGGCCAAGGAACTGCTCGCGCAGCGCCGCGCGATGGTCCACGCCTGAGCAACGACGCGAGCCAAAGACGCCGAGAACAGCCGCCGGGAAAGAAACGCCGAGGGAAAGAGCAAGCCGTGCACACCATTTTGTCCTCGGCGACCAAGACGGTC
>PMOU01000509.1:2904-8501 GCA_003161205.1 Actinomycetota bacterium
TGGCCGACGAGGCCGAGCTGATGAGGCAGGCCGTCACGCTGATCCAGCAGCTGACCGACCTGCCGCTGGTCATCGACTCCTCCATCATCGAGGTGCTCGACGCGGGGCTGGCCGCCTACCAGGGCAAGGCGCTGGTCAACTCGGTAACGGCCGAGGACGAGCGGCTGGACGCGATCCTGCCGCTGGTCAAGAAGTACGGCGCCGCCGTGATCGGGCTGCCGAACGACGAGGAGGAGATCCCCGAGGAACCGGCCCGGCGGGTCGAGCTGGCCCGCAAGCTGATCGGTGTCGCCACCGAGAAGTACAAGATCCCGATCGAGGACATCGTCATCGACCCGCTGGCCATGCCGGTCGGCGCGGACACCCTGCACCCGGCCCGCACGCTGGAAACGATCGCCCTGCTCAAGGCCGAGTTCGGGGTGAACATGACGCTGGGGGCCTCCAACGTGAGCTTCGGCATGCCGGACCGGCACGCGATCGCCGCCACGTTCCTGCCCATCGCGGCCAGCCACGGGCTGACCAGCGCCATCATGGACGCCCGCTCGCCGCAGATCGTCCGCGCGGTCAAGGCCGCCGACCTGATCCTGAACCGGGACGAGTGGGGCGCGGCCTGGATCGCGGCCCACCGCGCCCAGCTCGCGGCCGCGAAGGCCGCCGAGGCCGCCGAGGCCGCCGAGGAAGCTCAGCAGGGCGCCACGTGAGCGTGGCCGATGAGGTGACACCCGGGCCCGTTCGGATAAATCTGCTGTTCAATGAGCGCCCGGTGCGGGTTCCGTCCGGCGTGACGCTGTTCGACGCGGCCAGCTGGAACGGCATCGCGATCGACTCCACCTGCGGTGGCCACGGCACCTGCAAGAAGTGCCGGATCAAGATCACCGCGGATCCGCCCACCCCGACCAGCCTGGACATCCGGGCCTACACCGCCGCCGAGCTGGCCGACGGCTGGCGGCTGGCCTGCCGCACCATCGCCACCCGGGACGTGGCGGTGCAGGTGCCGCCGCTGACCACCCGGCCGAAGGCCGCCACCGTGGGCGTCGGCCGGCAGGTCATCTTGCGCCCGGCGGTGCAGAAGCGGTACCTGGAGCTGGCCGAGCCGAGCCTGGCCGACCAGGCCAGCGACGTCGAGCGGGTGCTCGCCCAGCTCGAGGACCTGGAACCCCGGGCCGAGCTGGCCGTGCTGCGGACCCTCGGCCGGACGCTGCGCGAGGCGGACTACAAGGTCACCGCGGTGGTCGTCGACGACGTGCTGATCGCCGTCGAGCCGGGCGACACCACCGGCCGCCGGTTCGGCATCGCCTTCGACCTCGGCACCACCACCGTCGTGGCCACGCTGCTCGACCTGTCCACCGGCACTCCGGTGGCGGTGGAGTCCACCCTGAACAAGCAGCAGCCCTTCGGCGCCGACGTGATCACCCGGATCAGCGCCACCATGATGGACCCCGGCGCGCTGGACAAGCTGCAGCAGCTGGCCACCGAAACCCTCGGCGAGCTGGCCCGGGCGGTCTGCGCGCAGGGCGGCGTCGCCCCCGATGAGGTGTACGAGGTCGCGGTGGCCGGCAACGCCACCATGACCCACATCGTGCTCGGCATCGACCCCGAACCGCTCGGCATGGCGCCGTTCATCATGGCCACGCGGCTGTATCCGGAGATCCTCGCGGCCGACCTGGGGCTGGCGGGCGCGGTGCACCCGCGGGCCCGCGCGGTCGTGTTCCCCTCGTTCGGCGCCTACGTGGGCGGCGACATCACGGCCGGGCTGATGGCCAGCGGGATGGACCGGGACGCCCGGATCCGTCTCTTTATCGACATCGGCACCAACTGCGAGATCGTCCTGGGCAACCGGGAGTGGCTGCTGGCCACGGCCGCCCCGGCCGGCCCCGCGTTCGAGGGCGCCGCGATCAGGTGCGGGATGCGCGCCGCCGACGGCGCCATCGAGGTCGTCACGATGACCGCCGGCGAGCTCAGCCTCAAGGTGATCGGCGACGTCGAACCGCAGGGGCTGTGCGGTTCCGGCCTGGTGGACGCGGTCACCGTCCTGGTCGCGGCCGGCCTGCTCGACTCCTCGGGCCGGTTCATCCCCGAAGCGCAAGCCCAGGCCACGGCGCCGGGGATCGCGGACCGGCTCACCATGATCGGCAAGGAGCGGGTGTTCGTGCTGCACTGGCGCGGTCCGGCCGCCGAGGACAGCATCTACCTGTCCCAGCGCGACGTCCGCGAGCTGCAGTTCGCCAAGGCGGCGATCGCGACCGGCTGGCAGATCCTGCTCGAGGAGGCCGGGCTGACCGCGGCCGACGTCAAGCAGGTGCTGCTGGCCGGGTCGTTCGGCAGCTACCTGTCGGCGGCCAGCGCGATCAGGATCGGCCTGGTCCCGAAGGTGCCCGTGGCCCGCGTCGTCTCGGCGGGCAACGTGGCCGGCGAGGGGGCGAAGATGGCCCTGCTCAGCCTGCGCGAGCGGGCCGGCGGCCTCGCGCTGCTGGAGGAGGTGAAGTATGTCGAGCTCTCCGACCGCCCCGACTTCAACGACCGTTTCATCGAGCAGCTCCCGTTTCCGCGGGGTTAGGGCCACCGGGGTCTGGGGTGTCCCCAGGGAGCAGAGTGTCCCCCCTGGTCAGCAGAGCCCCCAGGTTGAGATCATCGCCTGCGGGGCGCTGGCCGGGCACGTCCGCGACATCGCGGCCCGCCGGGGCTGGCCGGTCGCCGTCCGGTCCCTGCCCGCCGTACTCCACAACCGGCCGCAGAAGATAACCACTGAAGCCGAACGGGCCGTGGTATCAGCCCTGGCCGCAGGCCGCACCGTCGCGCTGGCCTACGCCGACTGCGGCACCTACGGGGCGCTCGACGGTCTGTGCGCCAGGTACGGCGTGCGCCGGCTGCCCGGGCTGCACTGCTACGACGTGTTCGCGGGCGCCGCGCGGGTCGCGTCGATCTTCGAGGCGGAGCCGGGCACGTACGTGCTCACCGACTTCCTGCTGGCCAGCTTCGACCGCTCGGTGCTGGCCGAGCTCGGCCTGGACCGGCACCCGGAGCTGTGGGGGGACTATTTCGGGCACTACCGGCGGCTGGTCTGGCTGGCTCAGGAACCCGACGGGTCGTCGCCGGCGCTGGCCGCGCAGGCCGAGCGGGTCGCGGCGATGTTCGGGCTGCCGCTGACCCGGGTCGAGACCGGGGTGAGCCGGCTGGAGGCGGCCCTGGCGGCGCTGCTCGAGGAGCCGCGATGACCGTAAGCAGCAAACGACTACTGGCGGGATGATGACACCATGACTGATATTCCGGCCCGGGCCAGCGCGGTCATCATCGGCGCGGGCATCGTCGGCAACAGCCTCGTGCACCACCTGGCGCAGCTCGGCTGGCGGGACCTGGTCCTGGTGGACAAGGGCCCGATGCCGAACCCGGGCGGCTCCACCGGCCACGCCTCCAACTTCATCTTCCCGATCGAGTACTCCAAGATGATGTTCGAGCTGACCAGGGACAGCACCGCGCAGTACCAGGATCTCGGGGTGTTCACCCAGAGCGGCGGGATCGAGGTGGCTCGCACCCCGGAGCGAATGATCGAGCTGCGCCGACGCTGCACCCAGGCTAAGGCCTGGGGTATCCCGGCCGAGCTGATCACGCCGGGTGAGGTGAACAAGCTGGTGCCCTACCTGGACGAGTCGGTCATCGGTGGCGGCGCGCACTTCCCCACCGTNNGGCGTGGTCGACTCGCTGCGGGCCGGCACGCTGATGCGGGAGCGGGCCCAGGCCTCCGGGGCGCTCACCGTGCTGGCGGGCACCGAGGTCTACGGCATCACGGTGTCCGGCGGGCAGGTGCGCGCGGTGACGACCAGCGCGGGCGAGATCTCCACCGACAACGTGGTCATCTGCTGCGGGGTATGGTCGCCGCGGATCGCCCGGATGGCCGGGGCCAGGCTCGCGCTCACCCCGACCGTGCACCAGATGATCAGCGTCGGGCCGATCGCGCTGTTCGCCGACACGCCGGGGGAGATCTCCTACCCGATCGTCCGGGACGTCGACACCAACATGTACGAGCGCCAGCACGGCGGCGACATGGAGGTCGGCTCCTACGCGCACCGCCCGATCATCGTCCCGCCGGACGAGATCCCCTCCATCGAGGCGTCGGTGCTCTCGCCCACCGAGATGCCATTCACCCAGGAGGACTTCGACCCGCAGCTGGAGCAGGCGCTCGAGCTGATGCCGGAGCTCCTCGGCGACGAGCGGGCCGGCATCAGGTACGCGATCAACGGCCTGATCTCGATGACCCCCGACGGGCACCCGATCCTCGGCGAGCTGCCGGAGGCCAGGGGCCTGTGGTCGGCGGCGGCCAGCTGGATCAAGGAAGGCCCGGGCTGCGGCCGCACGGTCGCCGAGCTGATGAGTGGCCGGGTGCCCACGGTCGACGTGCACGAGGCAGACGCGGCCCGGTTCTACCCGCACCAGCAAACCGTCGCGCACGTCCGGGGCCGGGCCCGGGAAGGCTTCAACAAGATGTACGGCATCGTGCACCCGGCCGAGCAGTGGGAGTCCGGCCGGCCGGTGCGGGTCAGCCCGGTGTACGAACGGGAACGCGTGCTCGGTGCGGTGTTCTACGAGACCGCGGGCTGGGAGCGGCCGTTCTGGTACGGGGTGAACGAGAACCTGCTGGACCGGTACGCGGGCCAGCTGATGGACCGGACCGCGGAATGGGAGTCCCGCTGGTGGTCGCCCGTCATCAACGCCGAGCACCTGGCCCTGCGGGACGCCTGCGCCCTGGTCGACCTGTCCGCCTTCGCCATCCTGGAGATATCCGGGCCTGCCGCGCTCGACGCGGTGCAGACGCTCGCGGTCGCCCAGATGAACGTCCCGGTCGGCCGGGTCGTGTACACCTCCTGGCTCGACGAAAGCGGCGGGTTCCGCGCCGACCTGACCGTCATGCGGCTGGCCGCGGACCGGTTCCGGGTGGTGACCGGCGGCGCGACGGGGCGATCCGACGCCAAGTGGATCAGCGACCACCTGCCCGAAGGAGCGTTCCTGGCCGACCTCACCTCGGCCTGGACCACGATCGGGCTGTGGGGCCCGCGGGCCAGGGACGTGCTGGCCGCGGTCACCGCCGATGACGTGTCGCACGAAGGCTTCGGCTTCGGCACCTGCCGCGAGATCGAGGTCGGCGGCATCGTCGTGCTCGCCTCGCGCATCTCCTACGTCGGCGAGCTCGGCTGGGAACTGCACGTGCCGATCGAGCAGGGCGCCCGGCTGTGGGACACCCTGTGGGAGGCGGGCCAGCCGCACGGCCTGGTGCCGGCCGGCATCGGGGTGTACGGCACGACCGGGCGGCTGGAGAAGGGGTACCGCGCGTTCGGCGCCGAGCTCACGCCCGACTACACCCTGGTCGAAGCGGGCATGACCCGGCCCAAGGTCAAGTCGCAGCCGTTCATCGGCAAGGACGCCTACCTGGCTCAGCGGGCCGAGCCGCCGTGCGCGGTGCTGTGCACGCTGACCGTGGACTCGCACACCGCCGCGGACGGGTCACTGCGCTACATGCTGGGCGGCGAGCCGATCCTCCTGCCGTCAGGCGAGCGCCTGGTGGACGCCAAGGGACGGCCGTCGTACGTGACCAGCGCCGGCTC
>PMOU01000156.1:0-1138 GCA_003161205.1 Actinomycetota bacterium
GCCGACCTCACCTCGGCCTGGACCACGATCGGGCTGTGGGGCCCGCGGGCCAGGGACGTGCTGGCCGCGGTCACCGCCGACGACGTGTCGCACGCCGGGTTCGGGTTCGGCAGCTGCCGGGAGATCGAGGTCGGCGGGATCGTGGTGCTCGCGTCGCGGATCTCCTACGTCGGCGAGCTCGGCTGGGAACTGCACGTGCCGATCGAGCAGGGCGCCCGGCTGTGGGACACGCTGTGGGAGGCGGGCCAGCCGCACGGGCTGGTGCCGGCCGGCATCGGCGTGTACGGCACGACCGGGCGGCTGGAGAAGGGGTACCGCGCGTTCGGCGCCGAGCTCACGCCCGACTACACCCTGGTCGAAGCCGGCATGACCAGGCCGAAGGTCAAGCCCCAGCCGTTCATCGGCAAGGACGCGTACCTGCGGCAGCGGGCCGAGCCGCCGGTCGCGGTGCTGTGCACGCTCACCGTGGACTCGCACGCCTCGGCCGACGGTTCTTTGCGCTACATGCTCGGCGGCGAGCCGATCCTGTCGCCGGCGGGCGAGCGCCTGGTGGACGCCAAGGGGCGGCCTTCGTACGTGACCAGCGCCGGCTCGGGCCCGTCGGTGGGCAAGCACCTGCTGATGGCGTACCTGCCCGCCGATGTCGCCGTCGAGGGCACCTCGCTGCGGGTGGAGTACATGGGCGAGCAGTACCCGGTGACGGTCGCGGTGGCCGGCGCCACCCCGCTGTTCGACCCCGCGAACGAGCGAATCCGGAGCTAGGGGGGTTACGGATCATGGAGATCCTCGTCTGCGTCAAGCGCGTGCCTACTGTTGGCGGCAGGATCGCGGTGACTTCGGACGGGCAGGAGGTGGACACCCGGATGTCCGGGTTCTCCATCAGCCCGCACGAGGAATGCGCGGTCGAGGAGGCGGTCCAGATCACCGAGCGCGCGGGCGGCTCGGTGTCGGTGCTGACCCTGGGACCTGAGGCGGCGATCGAGCAGCTCCGCGGCGCCCTCGCTCTCGGCGCCGGACGGGCGGTCCTGCTGGAAACCGACGGCCGCGAGTTCGGCCCGATCGCGACCGCGGCCGCCATCGCCGACGAGGTCCGGGCTCACGGGTATGACCTGGTGCTGCTCGGCAACGAGGCGGCCGA
>PMOU01000156.1:1175-3632 GCA_003161205.1 Actinomycetota bacterium
CGGTACCCGTCGCTGCCCGGGCGGCTGCGGGCCAAGCGCGCGCCGGTCGAACGCTCCGCACCGGTTCCGGCGGCCGAAGGACTGCACAAGGAAACGCTCCGTGTGCCCGCCTCGAGCAAGCACCAGGCCACCCTGCTCGGGAACGGCGTCGATGCGGTGCCCGAGCTTGTCCGTGTCCTCGACGAACTGGGGATCCTGTCTTGACATCCTCCGCCGCTCTGAAGAGCAGGGATTCCAGCCGCAGCCTGGGGTCGCGCTGTCGGTTCGCGGTTCACAGGCCCGGCAACCCGGAAGCCTCCCCGCGCAGCCACGGCATGCCCTGCCGCGGTTTCATGCTGGGTGGTGCAAATGTCCGCTTGGCTTTCGCGGACGATTTGAAAATATCACTTGCCCCTGACATTTCCGGAAGGAGGAAGCGGCGTTTCCTCCCCGGCCTGAACGCCCGGTTCTTCGCGCCGCGAACCTGATGAGCGTCCTGTGCCTAGTGGAACTAGACGGTGCAGATCTCGCCGACGTGTCGCTCCGCGCGCTGACGCTTGCCCGGAGCCTGGGCGCCCCTGGCCTCGGGGTCGTTGTGTTCGCCGATTCGGCGAGCCTGCCGGTGGCCGTGCTGGCCGGTTACGGCGTCACCGATGTCTACGTGATCGAACCAGGCACCCTGGCGGGATACGCGCCGCAGGCGTGGGGCCGGGTGCTGGCCGGGCTTGCGACGGAAACGGGCGCGACCGCCCTGCTGGCCGCCGGGACCGACCGCGGCCATGAGGTGCTGGCGCATGTGGGCGCGATCACCGGCCTGCCGATGGCCGCGAACTGCACGGTAGTCACGCCCGATGGCGGGCGCACGCACCGGATCGTCCGGCACCGGTGGGCCGGGCTGCTGCTCGAGAACGCGGTCATGGAAGCGCCGGTCGCGTTGTTCACCGTGGCCACTGACGCCGTGGCCCCGGTAGCCGCCGACGAGATGGCGGCTATCCGGGTGCATGTGCATAAACCTGAGCTGGCCGAGGCGGACCTGGTCGTGCGGGCCGCCGAATCGGCCGGGCGGGCGGGCGGAGTGTCGCTGGCCAGCGCGCGGGTCGTGGTCGGCGGCGGCCGGGGCGTGGGCGGCGCCGACGGCTTCGCCCCGCTCGAGGAACTGGCGGAACTGCTCGGCGGCGTGGTCGGGGTTTCCCGGGTGGTCACCTCCGAGGGCTGGCGGCCGCACCGGCAGCAGGTCGGCCAGACCGGCACCAAGATCACGCCGGAGCTCTACCTGGCCTGCGGCATCAGCGGCGCCATCCAGCACATCGCCGGCTGCGCGGGCGCCAAGCACATCATCGCCATCAATACCGACCCGGGCGCCCCCATCCTGGCCCACGCCGACTACGCCATCATCGGCGACCTGCACCAGGTCATCCCCGCTTTGGTCGCCGCCCTGCGGGCCCGCTGATTCGCGGCGGGCTGGCCACGGGGGCCGTCACGGCCCGTAGCTTGCCATCGCCCCCCGGAGCAATGGGCATAGACCCGAACATATGCTGAGGGGTCCCTGTCCCTTATGCCGGGTGGATGTGTGCGCTGCGCATGGTCGCGGCTGGGATGGGAAAGTGAGTGATGGTTGGAGCACGCGTTCAGCGGGAGGGATGGGGAACCTTTGGCGGCAACTGCCGTATGGCCGGGTGATAGCTACCCACTGGGTGCGACCTATGACGGGGCCGGGACGAACTTCGGCCTGTTCTCTGAGGTAGCGGAGCGGGTCGAGCTCTGCCTGTTCGACGAGGCCGGCCAGGAGACGCGGGTCGACCTGCACGAGGTGGACGGGTTCGTCTGGCACGGGTACCTGCCGGGCGTCGGTCCGGGTCAGCGCTACGGATACCGGGTGCACGGGCCCTACAACCCGGCGGCCGGGCAGCGCTGCAACCCCGCCAAGCTGCTGCTCGACCCGTACGCGAAGGCGATCGAGGGCGGCGTCAACTGGGGTCAGGCGGTGTTCTCCTATCCGTTCGGGCATCCGGACCGGCGTAACAACGCCGACTCCGCGCCGCACGTGCCGCGCTCGGTCGTGGTCAACCCGTACTTCGACTGGAACCTGGACCGGCCGCCGCGGACCTCCTACCACGAGACGGTCATCTACGAAGCGCACGTCCGCGGCCTGACCAAAGAACACCCGGTCATCCCGGACGAGCAGCGCGGCACCTACCTGGGCCTGGCGCATCCCGCGGTCATCTCGCACCTGCAGGGGCTGGGAGTCACGGCGGTCGAACTGCTGCCGGTGCACCAGTTCGTCACCGACAGTCACCTCAGCGAGAAGCACCTGAGCAATTACTGGGGCTACAACACCATCGGTTTCTTCGCCCCGCACAACGCCTACGCGGCCGGCGGCCACCGCGGCGAGCAGGTGCAGGAGTTCAAGACCATGGTGCGCGCCCTGCACGCGGCCGGGATCGAGGTGATCCTGGACGTGGTCTACAACCACACCGC
>PMOU01000463.1 GCA_003161205.1 Actinomycetota bacterium
GAGGAGCTGGCCGACGCCGCGGCCGAGCGCGGCGTCGTGCTGTCGGTGGTCGGCGTGCCCAAGACGATCGACAACGACATCCCCTACATCGACCACAGCTTCGGCTTCCAGACCGCGTTCGCCCGTGCCACCGATTCCATCAAGGCCGCGCACACCGAGGCCAGCTCGACCCCGAACGGGGTCGGCCTGGTCAAGCTGATGGGCCGGCATTCGGGCTTCATCGCCTGCTACGCGGCGCTAGCCAACCACGACGTTGACTTCGTTCTCATCCCGGAGGTGCCCTTCGGCCTGGACGGCGACGGCGGGTTCCTGAGCTGCCTGCGCCGGCGGGTACAGCGGCACGGGCACGCCGTCATCGTGGTCGCCGAGGGAGCGGGCCAGGACCTGATCGCGCGCGACGGCGGCCGGGACGCGTCGGGCAACATGCGGCTGGCTGACATCGGGCAGCTGCTGCGCGAGCGGATCGCCGGTGACTTCGCGGCGGCCGGGACCGAGCTCAGCCTGCGTTACGTGGATCCGGGCTACGCCATCCGCAGCGTCCCCGCCAACGGATATGACGCCGTGTACTGCCTGCGGCTGGCCCAGGCCGCGGTGCACGCGGCGATGGCCGGACGGACGGCGATGGTCGTCGGGCGCTGGCACGGCCGGTTCGTGCACCTGCCCATCTCCCTGGCCACCGGCAGCCGCAACCAGGTCGACCCGAACGGTGACCTCTGGATGTCGGTGCTCGAGGCGACTGGCCAGCCGCCGCGCTTCAGCTGACTAGCGCGAACAGGACTCGCCTCCACCCGCATAACCCCACCATAAGCCGGACATGATGGCCGGCTACCGTGCGGGACCGCGGGATCGGGCCGGGAGGGTCAAGGTGACGGTCTGCTGGCTTCGCTGGGTCGTGATCGAGCCGATCCCGGCCACGGCGGAGCCGGACGGGGCCAGCGCGCTGATCTCCCAGGCTCCGACTCCGCTGAAGTCGCTGGCCTGCGTCGGCGTCCAGCTCGCCCCGGTGGCTGTCGTCCACACCGCGACGTTCTGCTGTCCGGGCGCGCCGAACAGGCCCGCGGCGGTAAACCCGGCCGAGTCGGCGGTCAGCGCGGTGAAGGCCGTGTCCGGTCCCGGTGAGCTGAACGGCACCTGCTGCCAGCGCGCGCCGCCGTCGACCGAGAGCTCGGCGAACGGCACCGGACCGGCCGCGGTCGTGATCTGGCCCAGGGCGATCACGCGGTTCCCCTTGATCGCGACCTGCTCGAGCGTGGCGGCGGTGGCTCCGTCCGGCACCGGCAGCACGATCGTCTCCCAGGAACTCCCGTTGGCGGTCGTCCAGACGGTCGGCTTGGCTTCGTGCGAGCCCACCGAGACGAACTCGTGCGCGCCCGCCGCGACCGCGAGCACCTGGCTCGAGCCGGTCGCATCGTTGACGTCGTGCGCGCGGGTCCAGCTGGTCAGGTTCGGCGACCACCAGACGTCGGCCACGCACGCGCCGCCGGGAGCGACCAGCTTGCCGACGATCACGTAACCGTCCGGGCCCGAAGCGGCCGCCACGGCCCCCACGCCCGCCAGGCCCTGGGTGATCCCTCCGGCCGCGATCTGCCAGTGGATGCCGTCGGCCGAGGTCAAGATGACCGGACCCGGCGCGCCCACGGCGAGCCAGCCGGCCGCCCCGTGCGTCACGCTGGTCAGCGCGGTCAGGCCGGGATCGGCTGCGAACAGGGACAGGGAGGAGACCAACGTCCAGCTGCCGCCGGAGGGCTTGCGCCACACCGCGGGGTAACCGTCGGCACTGCCGACCGCNNATCTGCTGGCCGTCGGCGACGGCGGTGCTGGTGACGGCGACTTCGGGAACGATGCCGCCCGCGAGGCCGACCAGCGAAACCGGGTGGACGCTGCCCGCCGCGTTCGCCTCGAGGAACACCGGCTGCTGGCTGACCGGGCTGGGGACCGTGGACCCGATGGCGATGATCGTGTGGCCGGGCACCACCGTGGCGCCGGCCACCGACTCGGTGCTGGCGCTGCCGAGCGAGCCGGCCGGCAGCCAGGCCGTGCCGGTGCCGGTGCTGGTATAGGCCACGAGCTGGCCGTCGGCGGTCTGGCCGGTCACGACGAAGCCGTNNACGCCCGTTCGGCGAAAAATAAGAGACACCATCGTCGGCGCCGCTCGCAGAGCGCCCTGGCCGCACCGCGATCAGGCCGGAGCCGTCGAAGGCCAGGCCGCTGATCACGCTGCTGGCGCCGTGATCGGCTGGCACGTCCACCCGTGTCCACGCCGACCCGCCGTCCGTGCTCAGCCAGGCGGCACCGAAGGTCTGTCCGGCCACGGCGACCGTGCCGGAGATCACCGTGTCATCGCCCCGCCAGGTGGCGTAGGAGATGTTCTGGACGGTCTCGCCGGCGGCCGCCAGCCCGAGCTGCGCGGCCGTCATCCGATGCCAGGTCAGGCCGTCGGCGGAGGTCCAGATCACGGCCTGGGTGGCGTCCCGGCCGGCCGCCCCCTCACCCGCGGCCAGGAAACCGCTCGCGGTCCTGGTGATCACCCAGACCGCGTCGCCGGGCAGCTGGGGGCTGATGCCGTGGGTAGCCGCGAGCGTCCACGACAGCCCGTTCTGGCTGGTCCAGATGGCTTGCGGACCGACGGCCAGCCAGCCGCCCGGGCCGCCGGCCAGCAGCGTGGCCGGATGCCCCAGCGGCGGCTGACCGCCGCCGGGAGTGCGGACCGGGGCCAGCCGCCAGCTGGCGCCGCCGTTGGCGGAGGTGAAGAACTGCTGGCGCACGACGCCCCCGCTGGCCTGTGAGCCCGTCGCCACGACCGTGCTGCCGGAGGCGACGACGCGGTTGATGGTCTGGAAGACGCCGCGCTGCTGCTGTCCGGGGTAAGTCGCCAGCGCGACCGCGGTCAGCGGCAGTTGCGGCGTGCCCACATTCTGGCTCTTGCCCTGGTCGCTGCCCTGGTTCGCGGCCAGGGCGCCGGACTTCGGGCCATGGCCGGTGAGCAGCGCGAGGGCCAGGGCGGCCACCGCCACGAGCACGATGACGGGCACTCCTACCGTCGCGGTACGACGGCTGATCCGGGCCCGCCGGGTGACGGCCCGCCGGGCGCCGGGGTGCCGGGGTGCGGGGTGGGACGATTCGAGCAGGAGGGTGTCGTGCGGGGAGGTCCGGCTGGACTGCGGAGCCGGGGGCAGGGACGAACGCCCCCGGACGGGCACGCGATAATCGGGCCACCGGTCGCGCGGGTCATCCCGGGCATCGGGTTCGGTCCAGGTGTCCTGTTCAGTCTCGGTCCAGGCGTTCTGCTCGGTCCAGGCGTTCTGCTCGGCGGCTGGGGGAGCGGTGTCATCCTGGGCGGGGGGCGCGGCGAAGACGGGCGCGCCGAGGGGAAGCTGCATGTGCCCAGGCCAGGCGCTGGGCGCGGGCTCGGGCGGAAGCGCGTCCGGGCTGATGTGGCGGCCGGGGCCATGGGTGTGCGGTGACTGCTCCCACCCGATGCCCGCCTCACTCCACAGGTGCTGCGACCTCTGCCACAAGGTCAGGCCAGCGTCGGCCCCCCTGGTCCCTTCCGCCGCCCGGCTGGGCTGGAATCCAGGACCGCCTGCCCGACCCCGGAGCGCCTTGGTCGGGCCGAGCGCTCGGGCCGGGGTTGCCGCCACCGGGGGCCCGGCATCGGCGCTGGGAGCATTCGTGCCTTCTGATGACGCCGGTGGCAGTGGTGAGAACCAGTATCCGTCGGACTCCCGGTGCGGCGAGGGTACGTCCTGGACAGGCGGCGTCGGTTGCGGAATGTGCAGGAACCATTCGGCCGGGCGGGCGACACCGGGCCAGGCGTCGTCTTCATCTTCCGGGGTGTCTGCCTGCGGGG
>PMOU01000549.1:0-1344 GCA_003161205.1 Actinomycetota bacterium
TCGGCGGCATCGAATACCGAGCGGAGCCATTTCTCCCCGGCGGTGAACCGGTCCTCTCCCGCGGGCAGCGATACTCTGACCGCCTCGCCCCAGCCGGCCAGCCCGGCCCCGTGCCGGACCCAGGCGACCACATCTGGCTGCGGGAGCCCGCCGAGCAGATCCACCGGGTCGGGGATGGCGACGGTGCGGACGAAGAGCCGCCCAGTCTCCTGGTGGCTCAGCACCCGCACGCTGTCGTCCGTATCACCTGATCGCCCGCCACGAACCCATATTCTAGGTGGCTTCTGTCACTGGGCTCACTTCCGGGTTCGCCTGGACGCTCGCGTCCGGCGCCGCCAGAGCGCTCGGCCACCAGATATGCCGGCCGATGTCCAGAGTCAGCGCGGTCACGAGCACGGATCTGACCACGATCGTGTCGAGCAGCACGCCGAGGGCGACCGCCACCCCGATCTCGGTGAACTCCACCAGTGGCAGCGTGCCGAGCACGGCGAACGTGCCCGCGAGCACGAGGCCGGCTGAGGTGATGACACCACCGGTGGCGGCCAGGGCCGTGAGGGCGCCGCGCTCGGTGCCGAACCGGACCGATTCCTCGCGCACGCGGGTCATCAGGAAGATGTTGTAGTCGATACCCAGGGCCACCAGGAACACGAAGACGAACAGCGGCACCGAGGTATCGGCGCCCGCGAACCCGAACAGGTGCTTGAAGACCAGTGAGGACAAGCCGAGAGCCGCGCCGAACGACAGCACCACGGTGGCGATGAGCACCAGCGGCGCCACGATCGCGCGCAGCAGCACACCCAGGATGAGGAGCACCACGCCGAGGATCAGCGGGATGAGCAGATCCCGGTCATGAGCTGCTGCCGCCTCCACGTCCAGGTTGATGGCGGTGCCACCGCCGACCTTGGCGTCGGCGCCCGGTATGGCGTGCAGCGTGGCCCGTATCCGGTCCACCAGCGTGTACGCGGCCGGGCTGTCCGGCGGCATGGTCATCGTGGCCTGCAGGAAGGACAGGCCGTCCTTGGTCACCGGCGGGGCGACCGAGGCGATGCCGGGCGTGGCGGCGAGCGCGTCCCTGACCGCTCCCGCGCTGGCCGCCGTGGAGATCACCTGGACCGGTTCGCCGGAACCAGCGGGGAAGTACCTGGCCAGCTCCTGCTGAGCGGTGATGGACGGCGGGGTGCCGCGGAACGACTCGGCCGTGGTCAGCGTGCCGAACTTGAAACCGGCCAGTCCCGCCGCCCCCGCGCCGAGCAGGATCACGGTCACGATCCACACCGTGCGCGGACGGTGGCTGATGGCCTGCCCGACTCGCGACCACAGTCCCCGGCTGGTCGGTTCCGCGGT
>PMOU01000549.1:1388-8332 GCA_003161205.1 Actinomycetota bacterium
GCCCGGCGCAGGGCCACGGCCATGGCCTCGTGCCGGTCGGCATGCCGGCGCAGTTCCTCCCGGTACCTGGCGATCAGCAGCAGGGCGTAGTCGGTGCTAGCCCCGATCACCAGGACGACCAGGATGCCGTCGCTCTGCCCGTTGACGGTCAGGTTCGCGTGCTGGGTCAGAAGATAAATCACGGCCTCGGAGACGGTCAGCGCCACGCCCGCCGACATGATGGGCAACAGCCACAGCACCGGGCTCCGGTAGGTCAGGAGCAGGAGCCCGATGACCACGCCCAGGGCGGCGTACAGCAGGGTGGAGTCGATGCCCTTGAATATCTTCAGCTCGTCGGCCGCGCTGGCGGCGGGGCCGCCGACGTACACGCTCAGCCCCGGGTCCCCCCTGGCGGCGGTGGCCTTCAGACCAGAGACGAAGCCGCTCAGGTCGCTGTTGTAGCCGAGATCCGCGCCAATGACGGTCTCGATCGCCTGGTGGTCGCGGGACACCACCGGGGCGGCGACGCGCCCGTCTACCGCAGACAGCGAGGCGAAGGAGCGCGCGTCGGCGTCCGCCTTGCGCAGGTCGGACGCCGTCACCCCGCTGGCGCGGACGTAGACCACCAGCGCGGGGTTGTAGTTCTGCGACTCGAAGGTATTCTGCTCGTTCAGTTCCTGGGTGGATTCCGCTGACGAGGGCAGATACGCCGAGGAATCGTTCTTCTCCGCCCCCTGGAGCTTGCCCGCCAGCGATCCCAGGGCCACGACCACCAGGACCCAGAACGCAACCACCAGGTATTTTGACCTGCGGCCGCAAATGACCGCGACCAGCCGGCTCACACCGCCTGGTCGTGCTTGCTCGTGGTCTCCCGCCGGGCCCTGGTCCCGCGAGTCCCCGTTTTTGTGACGCTGTCTTTCCTGACCCCGTGTCTGATCGTGCTGGGCCGGCCCTTGACCCGGCGTGTTACGGGGCGCCCCCGTGGTCCCGCGTGCCACGTCGTCCTCCCTAGAGATTAAGCAGATCCTGATAAAGTGCTTAGGGAATACGATGTATCGCATGCTCCGCGACTGTCAAGTTATATCTTGACATTTCCGAGCCATCTGCGCCGGTTTCGGTGGAAGCTTCTATTCCTGCCGGACGGCGCCTGGCACCCTCAGAGCAGGGTGAGTTGCTCCGGCGGCGCGGGGAAGAGCCGATCCGCGGCCGGGATCCGGGCGGCTTCGAGTGTCCTCGGGCCGGGCGGGGCCGGAGACTGGCGCGGGCGCAGGGTGCCATGACCGAAGCCGGGCCTGGGGCGGCCGATGCCGTGCTTTTCCGCGAGCTCGCGGACCTGGCCGGCGATCCGGGCCTGGTAGGCCTTGGGGGCGTAGGCACCCTGGCCGTAGAGCTCCAGGTACCGGTTGACCAGCCCGGGATGCTGCGCCCGCAGCCAGCCGAGGAACCAGTCCCTGGTGCCCGGGCGCAGATGCAGCACGATTGGCATCACATGGCGGGCGCCGGCGGCCGCGATCTGCCTCACCGCCGCCTCGAGCTGGGCCGGGGAGTCGGACAGGAACGGCACCACCGGCCCCATGAGCACACCGCAGGACAGCCCGCGCTCGTTCAGCGCGGCACAGGCCTCGAGCCGCCGGCCTGGCGCGGGGGTGCCGGGTTCGAGAGACCGCCAGAGGTCATTGTCGACAAAGCCGGCCGAGACATTCAGTCCTACCTCGGTGATCTCAGCCGCCTCCGCGAGCAACTCGATGTCACGCAGGATCAGCGTGCCCTTGGTCAGGATCGAGAACGGGTTGGCGGCGTCCTTGAGCGCGCCAATGATGCCCGGCATCAGCTGGTACCGGCCCTCGGCCCGCTGGTAGCAGTCCACGTTCGTGCCCATCGCGATGTGCTCGCCTTGCCAGCCCCGCGAGGCCATCTTCTTGCCCACCAGCTCGGGCGCGTTGACCTTGACGACCACCTTGGTGTCGAAGTCCGCGCCCGCGTCGAGGTCCAGGTAGGTATGCGTGTTACGAGCGAAGCAGTTGTGGCTCACCACGCCGTTTGCGATGAAGTCGCCCGTGCCCGTGGTGATGTCGTACATCGGCAGGTCCAGCCCGAGCGGCTCGATTGCTGCCACATCGAGCCTGGCATTGCTCTTGATCGCCACGTCTTCGATCGAGCGCTTGCGGGTAATCCCCGGGTCGACGGTATGGAAGAACCGCAGGATCTCCCTGAGGCCGCCGCGCAACCGGATGCACGTGAGTCCGCAGGGCAGGTTCCTCGGTTCGAGTGCGAAATCGAAGCCGAGCGACCGCAGCGAGGAGACGGTCCAGTTGATGATGTCCGGATTGGTATTGGAGATCCGCAAGCTGCCTGCGCTGTGGCTGCCCTCGGCGTCGAAGATGCCGGCCAGGAAGCCCTTGCGCCAGTCCGGGTCCGGAGTCTGCGGCCAGCCGATGAGCCGCTCGATCGCCCGGACGTCATCGCGTCGGCTGGTGCGGATCGCCCTTATCTGGCGTCGTGTTGCCGACTCCTTGCTGAAGGCGAACTCGGAACAGGCGATGCCTGCGCGGCTAAGGTAATCCGCGGTTCTGGCGAGCCCTTCGGGATCGGCCAGCGCCAGGCGGAACCGGTGAACGCCGTTATCACCCCGACGACCCTGCCGTTCGTACAGATAATGCCCGATGGCTCCGTCTCCGCGGATCATGCCGCAGAGGTAGCCGCGCTGGTAGGCAGCCGTGTCCTTCGGCGGCTCCGCGTAACCGCCGGATCCCATCAGCTTGTTGTTGACGGTCAGGTGCGGACGCTGCAGCGGTCCGCTGCTCTCGGTCCCGGTCACGTGTTTCCAGCCACGCTCGGTGAGGAAGCGATGATCGCCGCTGCAGATCAGGCGGGTCCCGTCTGCCAAGGTGACCCGGTAGGCGGGCTTGACCGTGGACCAGTGGGCCAGCACCGTGGTGATCGTGTACCGGCGGTAGAAGCTATCCCGGACCGTGCCGTAGACCCGGTCTCCGATGCGCACCTGCGCCAGCGGCTTGGTGCGGCCGTCCGCCATCAGGATGGGCGTCTCACCCGACATGCAGTACACACACGAATGCTGGCATCCGCGGTAGGGGTTGATGGTCCAGCGGAAGGGCATCCTGGACGCCTCGGGCACGCGGTTGACGACCGACTTGGCCTGCACCTCGAAAAAGGTCATGCCGCGGAAGCCGGGCGTGTCGAAGGTGCGGGCGACCGCGCCTCGCTCGATGAGCGGGAGGACCACATCGCGGCGCCCGGCGGGGGAGAGGGCCGGGCGATCGGCGGTTTCCCGGCCGGCCGGCCCCCGATCGTCCGGCGGCAACTCCTCCGGCGGCGAGTGGTCCGGCGGCGGTTCGTCTAGCCGCAGATTGTCCCAGCGCATACCCAACACCGTAGAACGATTTTTCGAGCGATGCAAGTTAGCCGCGGCGCCGATCGTCGACAGTATTTAACTAGCTCTCTGTACGCAACAAAAGACTCAGCGTAGCCTGCGCTCTGATCGGGGTGCGGTAGGACGAGAGCCGGGCCAAGATCGTCCTGGGCAAAAAACGGATGAAGTACAAAGCCAGAACAATTGGATAAAGGCCCGCTCCTGAGAGATAGTGAGAGGGTAATTACCCAGGGCACGATGCGGAGGTAGCCCTATGGCGCTGTCGATGGACGAGCAGCGCATGCTCGCCGAGATCGAACGACGGCTCGCGGCCGACGATCCCGGTCTTGCCACCTGCCTGACGTCGTTCCGGCGGCCCAGCCCGGCTACTGTCCTGCGCTCACCCCGGGCGCGCATCATCGGTTCGCTGTTCACGGTTCTGCTCGTCGCGATGGTATCGCTGATGGTCTACGCGATGATCCCGTTCCGCACGCACGGCGCCCGCACGCCCGCGACCCCCAGTACCAGCACCCACGGCGCGGTCACGAGTTCGGCCCCGGCAGCCGACCTGCGCGCGCGGACGGCCCCGCCCGCCGCCGCCAATGCCAGCGCTGCCGCCGGGACTGCGGCGGCGACGCGGTCGGCCGGCACGTCGGCCACGTCTTCGGCCAAGACGAGCACCAGCGCCCAGAGTCAGGCCGCGGGCCAGAGCACGCCGACGGCAGCCGGGCCGTAACCGGACTCGGCTAGGATTCCCGCCACAGCTGGACGAGATAACGTTCGAGACCCTCGAGCTTCTTCTTTTCCTGCTGGAACTCGTCGCTCAGCGGATTGCGATGGCGGTCGAAGAGCTCCGCGTAGCGGCGGGTCACCTGGTCGCGGTTCCCCGCATAGACCCGCACCGAATAATCGCCGACCCCGCCGCCGAGCCGCAGTCCCACCACCGCGGCCCCGGCCAGGCCCATATTGATGCTCAGCTGGCTGCGCAGGTAAATGGACCCCTTGGCCTCTTCGTCCCAGGCATCGCCGCAGGGCGGTGGCGCCCCGTCCCACTCCTCAAGGACCAGCCGGACGTCGATGTCCTCCTGCAGGCTGCCGACCCACAGTTGCTCGCGGTTGGTGCTGATCAACGCGCCGACCGGGGGCAGCGGGCCGCCCGGTGCGTCCGGGTCGACGGACGGGTCATGGATCCGGAACATTCTCCGTTCCGGAGTTACCGGAATGACCAGCTGTAGCAGCCTGCGGCTCATGGTTCCCCCCTTCGGCACATCGATACCTCGGATATCAGCCTGCTTCGCTAGCAAATCTAGACCGCATAAGCACATCATGCAGGTCAAAACGGTCGGGAAGTGCTGAACGTGACCACTTGACTACTGCCTGCATCGGTGTACCGTCATATCTGTTATGAACCTTCTGTCCGACATTGACCTGCCGGCGTTCGATTACACCGCGCCGGATTTCACGGCCGACCGCTACCACCAGCAGCTGGCCGCGACCCGTCAGCGCGGGTGGCTGGCCAGGTCACCCCTGGCCTACATCGTGCTCGACCACGATTCCGGTGAGTTCTTCCTGCGGTCACGGGCGACGGCCATCGTCGCGGTCTGTACCGAGCGGGCCAACCGCCAGGACTCCGGCGGCGAGAGCTTCGACATCTCCGCGACCCGCGAGACCAGACTGCTGACCTTCGGCGCCGGAACGCACTATTGCCTGGGCGCGAACCTGGCCCGGGCCGAGCTCGAAGAGGCGCTCGCGTTCCTTGCGCCGCGCACCCGTGACCTCGCCCTGGACGGGCCACCGCAACTGGGCGGCGTCGAGGGAATCTACGGCATCGACAGGCTCCCGATCATCTGGTCGGGTTCACCGAAGATGAATCCGAACCGAAGTCCAGCGCCGGACGTGTAATAAGTAGCCGGTACTCGTCCGCGGCGAGTACGACCCAAGGGGTTTGCGCGATGCAGGCACCAGCACGAGACGCCCACGGTAGGTCACTCGGCGTGCCCGGACGGCTACCAGATCGGACATCCGCGCCTGCCCTGAGCCATGATCGTGCCCGGGGGGCCGATCCGGGCGCCGTGACGCGCGGGCGCCGCACCCTGATGCTGGCTGTCTGCTGCATGAGCCTGTTCATGGTCGGGCTGGATAACACGATCGTGAACGTCGGGCTGCCGTCCATCGGCCATGACCTGCACGCTGGCGTGTCGGGCCTGCAGTGGACGGTGGCCGCCTACACCATCGCGCTGGCCGCCCTGCTGATGTTCTCCGGGGCGATCGCCGACCGGATCGGGCGCCGCACTATCTTCCAGGTCGGCCTCTCGCTGTTCACCCTCGGCTCCTGGATGTGCAGCCTGGCCCCCAACCTCGGCTGGCTGATCGCCTTCCGCGTGCTGCAGGGAGTCGGCGGTTCCATGCTCAACCCCGCCGCGCTCGGCATCATCACGAACACCTTCACCGGCCGGGCCGAGCGGGCCCGGGCGATCGGTGTCTGGGACGGCGTATTCGGCCTGTCCATGGCGCTCGGCCCGGTGCTCGGCGGCGTGCTGGTCGGAACCGTCGGCTGGCGCGGGATCTTCTGGGCGAACATCCCGGTGGGCCTGGCCGCCATCTCGCTGACCGCGCTGTTCGTGCCGGACTCCAAGGCACCCAGGTCACGCCGTGCCGACCCGGTGGGCCAGGTCCTCCTCATCGTCATGCTCGGCTCGCTCGCCTACGCGATCATCGAAGGCCCTACCCACGGCTGGTACTCACCGGAGATATTCGGCTTCTTCGCGCTGTCGGTGGCGGCGCTGGCGGTGCTGCTCGCCTACGAGCCCCGCCACGCGGAGCCCATGGTCGACTTGCGGTTCTTCCGCAGCGTGCCGTTCGCGGGCGCCAACCTCAGCGCCGTCTGCGCCATCGCCGCGATGGCCGGGTTCCTCTTCCTGTCCACGCTGTACCTGCAAGACGTACGCGGCCTGTCGGCGCTTCAGGCCGGCCTGACTATCTTGCCCATGCCCGTCGTCATGGCCCTGTGCGCGCCGGTGGCCGGCCGCCTGGTCGCCACCCGCGGGCCGAGGATTCCCCTGGTCATCGCGGGCGCGGCGCTCACCCTCAGCAGCGCGGCGCTGTCGCGCCTGACCGGAACGACCGATCACCAGTACCTGATCATCACCTACGGCCTGTTCGGAGTCGGAGCCGGCATGGTGAGCTCGCCGATCACCAACGGCGTCATGTCGGGCGTCCCGAAGACCCAGGCCGGCATGGCCTCGGGGATGAACTCCTCCAGCCGCCAGCTCGGCCAGTCACTCGGCGTCGCTATCGTCGGCTCGGTCCTGGCGGCCAGCATGCGGGGGTCGATGAAGGCGAGCTTCGTGCAGGCCAGCCACGCGAGCTGGTGGATTCTCGCCGGGTGCGGCTATGTCGTGCTCCTGCTCGGCCTCCTCTGCACGACGGCGTGGGCCAAGGCGACCGCGGCCAGGCTGGGCATGGCCGGGGACGATCTGACCGCGGCTGACCCGGCCGCTGCCCCGCTAGTCCCGATCCCCGCCCGAAGCGCCAGCGCTGAAGTCGCCAGCCCCGCCCGAGCCGGCAGCCCGGCCCGAGTCGCCGGCCCCGCCCG
>PMOU01000361.1 GCA_003161205.1 Actinomycetota bacterium
GCGGACATGTTGTCCGGGAGGCCGGGCAGGTTGGCCGCGAACGGCCCGGGACGCCCGGCGTCCGGACCGGTCAGCGGGATGCGGAGGATGTCGTAGCCGCCGGTCTGCGCGACCAGCAGGAACGACTCATCCGGGGACAGGGCCAGCCCGTTGGGGAAGTACAGGCCGTCCGCGACGAGCTCCAGGCTGCCGTCACCAGGGTGGTAGCGGAAGACCCGGCCGTTCGGCCGGTGCTCGAGCAGTTCCTGCTTGTAGTGCTCGATCCGGAACCGGGTCGAGCTGTCGGAGAAGTACACGGTGCCGTCGGCGGCCACGGCGGCGTTGTTGGTGAACTTGAGCCGCCGGCCGTCGTAGCTGTCCGCCAGCACCCGGACGTGACCGGTCTCCTCCACCCGGAGCAGGCCCCGGTAGGCGTCGCAGACGAGGAGGGTGCCGTCGCGCGGGTCCACCTCCAGGCCCAGCGGACGGCCATGGGTGTCGGCGAACAGCCCNNCCGGCCGGCCACCGCCAGATCCGGCCGTCCTCGACCCCCGCGTACAGCCGGCCGGCCGCGTCGAACACGACGTCCTCGGGTCTGGCCCCGCCCGGTACCTCCCACCGTTCCACCTGGTCGAGCAGCTGGTTGCGGGCGAGCGCGCCCGCCAGCGAAGGCGCGGGCGGCGGGGTCCACCGCACCGGGTCCACCCGGGGGTCCGCGTGCTCGCGGGCCCGGACCACGATGCTCCACCGTGCCCGGGCCACCTCGCCCGGCCGCCGCCACGGCTCGGGCTCGCCCACGGTGTTGCGCAGTGTGCCGAGCGGGCCCGCGGACAGCCCCGTCTGTGTCCGGTGTCCCAAAAATCAAATTCTTCAGCCGAACGGGTCGTGGCACCACCCCCCATCACCGCCACCAGTAATTGCGTGCCACGCACTACTTGCGTACTACGCAAATAACTGTTACGCTCCTGCCATGAACGGTCCAGCCGGGCCGTGATCCTGAAAGGAAGCACTCTCATGCTGTTCCTGATCAACCACCGTTACCCGGTCCTCGGCGCCGTTCTCAGCGCCCTGTCCAACATCGTCTTCCTCGCCCTCGGCCTCGCCGAGCATTCCACCCTGCTGATCGTGATGAGTGCGCCGTTCCTGGCCTTGTCAGTCGTCCAGTTCGCATACCGTCGGCGGCACGGCACCTCGCAGGCTCGTCGATGAAGTGCCCGCCCGATGCCCGACCCGGCCCGGCCCAGGCCGCGGCCGACGAGGAGGTGGTAACGAGATGATCTGGCTTATCAAGAGGCTAATCCGGTATCTGCGGATCAGGCGGAACCGGAGATGACGTCGCCGCTGGCGGCCCTGGCGCACCCGCCGGTACGCCGCCGCGATCAGCAGAAGGAGCAGACCCGCCTGGACCTGTCCCTGGCCGCGTTCGAGCTGGCCCGGGAGCACGGGCTGGCCAGTGTGCGAGTGCCGCAGATCGCGGCGGCGACCGGTGTGTCGCCCCGGACCTTCAACAACTACTTCGCCAGCAAGGAAGCGGCGATCGTGTGGCCGGCCACCTGGCGGGCGTCCCGGCTGGCGGCCAGCCTGGAGGCCCGCCCGCCGCAGGAGCCGCTCGCCGACGCTCTGGCCGAGGCGGTGGCCGGCCTGTACGAGCAGGACGAGATGGATGGCCTGCCGCCCGGCTGGCTCGGTGACTTCCGGGCCCTGGTGGCCACCGAGCCAGCCCTGCACGGGGAGTACCTCAAGGCGGCCGGCGCGGTCGAGGTGGCCCTGGCCGGTGCCATCGCCCGGCGCACCGGCGTCGAGCAGGGCGAGCTGGAACCCCAGGTGCTGGCCGCGGTGGTGGCCGGCGCGGAGCGGGCCGCCGTCCTGTTCTGGGCCCGCCAGCCCAACCCGTCCGGCACGCTGACAGATGTCATCCGCACCGCCGTCATCATGGCCGTCCGCGGCATGGCCGACCGCTTCTGAACGGGCCGGTTCGCCGCGCCTCAGGCGTACTCGTCGTGGCGCCGGATCCAGGTCTGGAACCCGTCGCCCTCGTCCCGCCCCTGCGGCACCCGGTCCAGGACCGGGTAATACCCCATCAGGAACTCAACCCCGCGTCCCGCGGTCCCGTAGGTCTGGTAGACCGCGCCGTCCTGGCGGGTGAAGACACTCACCGCCGGTGACTGCGTGAGGTATCCGAGGACATCGGTCCCGGTCGCGGCCGCGTTCCGGGCCACGATCGGCGGCAGCGCGTCCTCCTCGAGGCCCCAGGAACGTACCTGCTCGAGGGGGTAGGAGCCGCCGAAGTCGACGTTGAAGCCGGTGTTGGCCGACGAGACCCAGGGCAGCGTCCAGCCCATCCGCTGCTTGTACGCCTGCAGCCTGGACAGCGGGGCCTGCGAAACGAGCAGCAGGGTCACGTCGCGGGCGTGCAGGTGGGGGAGCAGGCCGTCGAGGCCGTCGGCCATCGAGGAGTTCACCGGGCACCCCGCCTGGTAGCTCGGTCCGAACATGAAGTGGTAGAACAGCAGCTGCGAGCGGCCGTCGAAGAGCTCGGCCAGGGTCCGCGTCCCGTCGTCGGTGTCGAACCGGTACTCCGTCTCGACCGCGACCCACGGCAGCTCGCGCCGCTGGCGCGCCAGCTCGTCCCCCCTCCTGGTGTGCTCCTTCTCCCGCCGCAGCAGCTCGTCCCGAGCGGCCTGCCACTCCTCGCGGCTGACCACCATGTGCTCCGTCATCGCCTTGTCCTCATGTCCGTTCCTCCGCTGCTGCTGTGGCTTTCGCGCCGCTTGATCGGCGGCTCACTTATACAGACCAGGCGGATTCAGGGGAGTCGCCGCGGGCGACCCCGGAATTTTCAGCAGCGGTACTCCAGAGGCAGCCCGAACAACCCGAACAATCCCGTGTCCTGGAACGCGACCACCCGCGCGATCCCGGCCGGCGTGACCGTGGGCGCCAGCACGGCGTGCGCGTGATACGCCCCGCTCGGTTCGCGCTGGTAGACCGCGAACGCCCGCTCTCCGTTCGCCGTGACCGGCACCAGCCGGAGCCCGCCGGGCTCGGTGAGAAAGTGCGTCGTGATAAAGCCCGCCACGGCGGTCCGGCCGGTGAACCAGGTCAGCAGCGGGGGCATCTCCAGCGCGGCATCGGCCCGCAGCAGCTCCGCTAGCATCCTGCCGTCGGCGTTCTCGATGGCCGCGGCGAACCGGTCGAGCACCGCCCGCCGGTCCGGCTCGGCGGGCTCGGCCAGTTCGTCTTCGGTCGGCAGCGCCGCCGCGAGCTGGGCCCGGGCCCGCCGCAGCCCGCTGTTCACCGCCGTGGTCGTCGTGCCCAGCAGCTCCGCCACCTCGGCGGCCGGCCACTCCAGCACGTCCCGCAAGATCAGCAGCGCGCGCTGCCGGGCCGACAGGTACTGCAGCGCCGCGACGAACGCCAGCCGGATACCCGCCCGCGCCGCCACCGCCGCGGCCGGATCCGCGCCTTCCCCGGCCGCCACCGCGCCGGGAAAGGGCTGCAGCCACGGCACCTCCGGCCCGGCCACCAGCGGCGCCGCCATATCCTCCGACGGGCTGCCCAGCCCGGACGGCAGCGGCCGGCGGCCCTGCCGCTCGATCGCGGTCAGGCACACGTTGGTCGCGATCCGGTACAGCCAGGTCCGCACCGACGACCGCCCCTCGAACCCGTCATAAGACCGCCACGCCCGCAGGTATGTCTCCTGCACCAGGTCCTCGGCGTCGGCCGCCGAGCCCAGCATCCGGTAGCAGTGGGCCAGCAGCTCACCCCGGAACCGGCCGGTCAGGCCGGTGAAATCCTCGCTGACCGTCATCGGCCATCCACCCCGTCCGCGCCCACGCCAGCCACGCGCTGGCCCTCTAGACAGACCCGCCGGCCGCGGCAGAATCGCCGCCGGGTGGCGTCCGAAGCAATACCGGCCGCGGGAAGTGAGCGTTTCCGGTCAGACGAACAGCGGGTCGGCCGCCGTCCGGTCGGCCAGCGCGCTCATCGNNCCCCGGTGAACCGGCTGGCCGCGTCCAGCACCTTCGGGAGCAAGTCCACGTCCCCCACGCTGCAGAGGAACACTCCCGGTCGGCTCAGCGCCCACCACACGGAGAGATCGATGTCGTCCTGCTGCTCGAGCGGCTCGTACCAGGTCGCCCGGGTGTGCGGCCGGCCCGCCCAGGGGCGCAGCGCGATCGACTTGATCGTCTGCACCGCGAC
>PMOU01000018.1 GCA_003161205.1 Actinomycetota bacterium
GTCATACCCGAGCGCGGTTGTGTCGGCACCCGGCGTGTCCGGTGTGCCCGGTGTCGCGTTCTGCTCGTCCGGGCTGGGATTGCGGTCTGACACGGTGTGGGTGGCTGGTGTCGCGGTTGCGGGTGTGCTGGTGTGACGGGAATCACCTCGTGGCATGGCTGGTTACGGTGGGTGATGAGGATGGTCATCGGCTCGGCAGGTGGCGGATGTTGCCGGGCTGGGCGGCGTCGGCACGGAGCTGCTGGAGTTCGTCGTGCTGCGCCGCAAGGCGCGACAGAGCCTGGGCCTTGAACTCGGCGAGGTCCGCGATGCTGGCCTCGCGGCTGGCCAGGCGTTGCCGGAGCGTCTGGATGTCGTCTTTGAGGCGAGTGATCTGGGCGTCGCGCGGGTCGGTGACCTGGCCCGCGGTACGTGCCTGGGTGATGCGCCGTTCGAAGTCTTCCTTCAGGTGGGGGTAGGTCCGGTAGAGCGCCGCGCGGGAGATGCCAGCGGCGTGGGCGAGAGTCTTGATGTCGCACCGGCCACCGGGAGGAAGGTCTCCGTGCAGGAGCTGGTCTGCGGCGGCGCGGATGCGGGCCTCGGTCTGCTGGCGCTGCTGGCTGGTCAGAGGCATGTCAGTCCTTCATGGATGGCGGAATCGGCCTGCTGGAGCGCGTTGCAGGCTGCGGGCATGTTCTTGCTGCAGGCGGGTGTTCCTGGCAGGCGGGCGGGGCAGGCCCGGTCATGCACGGGCCGGGATCGCGTGCCGCGCCTGTTGGCGCGGCTGGANNACCAAGAACCTGCTGCTGCGCCTCGACCCTGAGCTGGCCGGGCGGCTGCAGACCGTCGCCGACATCGAGGGCCGCCCGGTCTCCGACGTCGTGCGCGAGGCCATCGCCGCGCTAGTCGAGCAGCGCCGCGGCGACGAGCGGTTCCTGCGGCTGCTGGAGGCGAACCTCGACCGCCACCGGCAGGCACTCGATCTGCTCCGGGACGACCTGCCGTGATCGCGCTGGAAGTCGCCGACCTGGTCCTGATCGCCAGCCGCACGCTGGGCCTGGACACCAGCCAGGTACTCGACCTGGTCGATGTCGCCGCCGCCGAAAACGCCCTGGCCGCGGCGCAGCCGGACAGCGGATCCGCCGACCCGGCCCTCCGCGCCGCCGCCCTGCTGCACGCGCTTGCCCGCCAGCGGCCGTTGCGGCGCGGCAACCAGCAGGTCGCGCTGGCGGCCATGCTGCAATTCCTGGCCATCAACGGCTGGGACATGGCCCCCGACCCGCCCGGCCCCGTCGCCGCGATGGTCGCCGGGCTCACGGCCGGCACTGCGGGCACCAGCGACGCCGCAGCCTTGCTGGCGTCTCGGCTGCGACCCGGTGACCAGCACGACAGGCACGGCCACGACCAAACGAAGGAGGCACCGATGCGACCAAGACCAGCGCTGCCGCTCGCCGAAAGAATAAAGTCCGCACTGCGGGATCCCCGCAGGACGCGGGTGTACCCCCGCGGATTCACCGACCGGCACAAACAGGCAGTCGACCTGGCCATGGAACAGGCCCGGCAACTGGGCCACGACTACCTCGGCACCGAGCATCTGCTCCTCGGCCTGCTCGGCGCCGGAGACGGCGTTGCCATCCAGGTGCTGGCATCGATGGGCATCCCCCTGGACGAGGTGCGGAGCCGGGTCGAGGGCATCATCACCCACGGCCCCGGCACTCGCGCGGGCCCCATCCTGCCCACCCCGCAGGCCAGGAGGGTGATGGGCCTGACGATGCGGGAGGCGCTGGCTCTCGGTCACAACGACGTCGGCACCGGGCATCTCCTGCTGGCCCTGCTCCGCGAGGGCCACGGCATCGCCGCCCAGGTGCTGACTGCACTGGGCGCGGACCATGCCCGCGTCCGGGAACAGGTGCTGGGCCTGATAGCCAGCGTGGACGAGCAGGCCGGGCCGCAGACCAGGCTGGTCCGCATGGCCATTCCCGCCGGGCTCGCCGACGCCGTGGAGCAGCTCGCCCAGGTCCAGCGGCAAAGGAAAGCCGCGCTTGACGCCGAAGACCTGGAGGCCGCCGCGGCCCTGCGGGACAGGGAAGATCAGCTGCGTGCCGGCAAGCTGCGCCTGGAGCAGCAGTGGGCGGCAGGAGTCGACGTCCAGGCCGTCGTCGCCGAGAACCAGCGCGTGCACCGCGAGCTCGACCGGATGCGCGGCCTGCTCCGCGAGCACGGCATCGAGCCGGACGACGGCACCGCCCAGACCGCCTGAGACCCGGTCCAGCCGAAGCGGCCACGCGCCCCGCAAACAGCGATCCCTGCCGCAACAAGAGCATGCGGCCCTCGGATAGCCGACGATCCGCCCGGTTAGCCCGGAGAGAGCAGTCCCCGCGGCACGGGTGCGGGCTTCGGCCTGCTGGCTAGGCATTGGCATGTCAGTCCTTCGCGGGAGCGGCGGAATCGATCTGCTGGAGCACGCGCAGGCTGCGGGCGTGCTCATGCTGCAGGCGGGTTTTCTCGGCGCGGCGGGCGGGGCCGATGGCGCCGAGGAACACGGCGGTGCCGGCGGCGTGATCGGCCCAGACGTCGCGGTGGCAGGGGTGGTGGGTGGCCTGCGGGCAGCGGGCGGAGTCACACAGCCCGGCCAGCGGCTTGTCCGCGTCCGGGGTCCCGGCCAGCCGCAGGCACAGCGCCTTGGCCGGGTCGGCGAACCAGCAGTAGTTCGACGCCGCCAGGTGCAGGGTGCCAGCGCGTTTGGACAGCAGGTTGATCACCTCGCGGTCGCTGCCCATGATCGCCGGGCTGCCGCTGGCCAGCCCGGTGAGGCGGTCGTCGACGCTGCCGAAGAAGTCCAGCAGTTCCCGGGCGCCGGGGCCGGACGGGTGAATACCCTGCTGGTAGTCACGGAATGCTTGCAGCGTCAGCTCGAGGTTGCGCTGCTGTTCGTGTTCGCTGACTTCGGCGAGCAGCCGGGCCTGGGCGCCCCCGGGCCGGGCCGCGTAGCCTTCGGTAGTGGCGACCGAAATGTGCTTCAGGTGCAGTTTTGCGGCAAGGAGGCCGCCGGGCCGGTAGGCGAGCTCGATGGCCAGCGTGCGGCGCAGCGCGCGCAGCGTGGGCGGCGGCCCGGGGATCGGGGCTAGGCCGAGCCGCTGCCCGGCCGGGCTGTTGACCCAGTCGCGGAAGGCGCGGTACCGGCTGTCGAAGGAGAACCGCCCGAACAGCAGCTGCTTCTCCCCGTCGTCCTGGCCGGGCGTATCGCCGCTGTGGCCGGCCAGGAGGCTGGCGGCGAGCCGGGCGGCCCGGTGCACCTCGGCGATGACGACCCACTCATCAGGGGTGCCGCCGTGCGGCTGGTCCTTGATCACCCGCCCGGCGAGCTTGTAGCGGGCCAGCCCTGGCGCGGTCTCGCGGGGCGGCAGCGGGGCGGCAGCGGTCAGTTCCATCAGCTCGCCGGCCCGCATGCCGGTCACGGCCGCGATGACCAGCAGGCACGCGGTGCGGGCAACCTCGGTCAGGTGGACGACCTCGAACGCGTGCAGCGGCAGCGTCCACGGGATGGGCTCGCTGGCTCCGGCCACCGGGATGCGGGCCGCGTCCCGGCCCCACGACGCGGCGGCGCCGACGCGGGCCAGGGTGTCTTCCAGGGCAGGGCGAAGTGCCGGCAGCCATGCCCGGTTGAAGCCCGAAAGGCCCGCCTGCGCTGCGATCTGGCCGAGGCTGACGGTCAGCAGCGGGTCGCCGGGGTCCCATCCGGCGTTCAGGCGCCCGCGGACGCGGGGGCTGGCCACTAGCGGCAGCGGGCTGCTGGCGGCGGCGTGCTCGCCGAGGACCTGGGTGATCACGGCCACCGGGTCGGCGCGGCCGGGTCTGTTGCCTGCCGGTGGCGGGACGGCCCCGGCATGGACCTGCTGGGCCAGGTCGGCCACCAGCGGGCCGATGACCTCGGTGATGTGCAGTGCCGCGGCGAGCATGGGGCGCAGCACCGGGTCGGTGACCGGAGGGGTGGCGTTCTGGTCACGCCGGACCATTCCGGCGATGGTGCTGGCCGGTTTCCCGTTCCAGGGACGCAGGCCGGGCTGGTAGCCGCCGGCGGCGAACAGTTCGGAGTAGGCGTGCATGTCCAGCACGGCGGCCACGGTTTCCCGGCGGGAGGCCGGGCCGCGTTCCCGCACCGCCTGTCCCTGCTCGTCACGGGCGTGGCGGCGGTGGTCCAGGTAGGCGTCGCAGTGCTGCTGGGTGACCTGGGCCAGGCTCGCGATGCCCTGCCCGGTCAGCCAGTTCAGCCAGCTGGTGACCGAGGCCAGCCGTTCCCGGCAGGTGGGGATGGCCAGCGGGACCCGGTAGGCGTGCGGCAGGGCAGCCACCGCCCGGTGCTGCGGGGCCAGCAGCGCGAACAGCAGTTCCTTGGCGGCCAGCCGGAACCCGGGGTCGGTGACCGCGGTGAAGTCCCACAGCTTCGCCGCCCGCGACAGCTGGGCGGGCAGGCGTTCCACGGCGGTGAAGTCCCACACGTCGTCGTCGAACACCGGCCCGCGCGCTCCCCCGGTGACGGTGAACCCGGCGGCGCGGGCGACGTCCGCGCTGGCGAACACCGAAGCGGCCGGCGTGGCCGCGTGATGAGCGCCGAGGGCAGGGGGTGTCATGTGGTGGCCTCCTCCGGACGCAGCTCAGGGATCTCGGCGTCGGTGCCGCCGACGTGGCGGGCTGCCTCGGCCAGCACCGGGGCGGCGAAGCGCGGCAGGATCTCCTCGATCCGCTGGGCGTAGGGGCCGAAGACGGCCATGAACTGGGCGGCGGGCATCTGCCGCCACTGGCGGGCGAAGAACGCCTTCAGCCGCAGCAGGTTCGCCGCATGGCGGGGGGCGAAGATCGCCAGCGGGCACAGCAGGCACACCCACGGCCGCGCCGGGCAGGGCTGGCCCTTCGGCCCGTGCAGCCCGGCGAGCGGATCAGCGCACGCCGCGGTGAACACGTCCCGCTGCCCGCCCGCCAGTTCGGCCAGCGCCGCGTCATCGAGCCCGAGCCGGGCGGCCAGCTGCGGAAAATCCCGCGCCAGGGCGGCAGTCTCGGCGTCGGTGAGCACCGCAGGCGGGTGAGCGCGGCGCAGCATGTCCCCCTGGGCATCTTCGATGATCTCCTCCACGGCGCCGCGCTGGGCGGCGCTGGCGGCGGTCAGGTAACGGTCGCCTTCCACCCGGGGGCTGTGGTTCGGGTCGATGGTGGCCCTGGCGCTGCCGTTCCAGGACCGCCTGTCCCGGCGCGCCTCGAAGGTGGTCCGGATGCGGTGCAGCCGGACCTGCAACGGCCGGCCGTCGTCATCGACCAGCCCGTGCCGGGCGACCCACCGGCTGACGGTGACCGGCTCGAACTTCCCCGCCCGGATCAGGACCGGGCTGTTGGGGCAGTACCGCAGCCACAGCTCGCCGCGCAGCGCGGGCGGGGCGAACCGGCGCAGCAGCGCGGAATGCTCCAGCCACCGCGCCAGCAGCCGCACCGCCGCCTTCGGCAGGGTAAGGGACTCGGCGGCGGTGCGCCGCTTGACGTAGGACAGCAGCACGCTGGCATCCCCGGCCCAGTCAATGTCGGCCAGCGCGAGGGCATCGATGCCATCAGGCACGATGCCGCTGAAGCCGCCGAACAGCAGCCGGTAGGCCAGCGTCACATCCGACTCCGGGAACAGTTCCGCCCGGGCGGCGGGCAGGCCGCCCCGGCTGTTCAGCACCGTCCAGCCGCTCACCCCCAGGTACGCGCCCGCCTGCCGGGCGGTCACCGGCCCGAGCCGGGTCAGCAGCCACCGCGCGTTCTCCGGCGTCCACCCGTCCTCGCGGGGATCGGCTCCCCGGGCCGCAGCGGCCAGCGCCGCAGTGTGCGCGGTGAACGCCGTGGCGGTCAGCCGGCGGCACGCGCTGATCAGCCCCGACCATTCGGGATCGCTGTAGGGCGGCAGCGGGGTGGTGCGCTGCGGCTGGTGGTAAGCCCGGCCGGCCAGCAGCTGCCGGGCCGCCGGCTGCAGGCACCCGGTCGCGGCGTCCGCGCTGGCCAGCATCTGCCTGGTCGCGATCTCCGCCGCATAGGCGGCGCCCATCCAGTACTCCACCAGCCGGGCACGCGACAGCCCGGCGGCGCCGCCGGTGAAGCCGGCCGCGGCCAGCGCCCGGGTCATGTCCCGCAGCGCGGTCATGTGGTGATCGACGGTCTTGGCCGAGTCCACCGCGCCATGCGGGTGGACCATCCCCGCCAGCCCGGCCAGCAGATCCCGTGCCAGCGCGGTCCGCAGCCGCGCGGCCAGGGTGAACGCGGCCTGCCGCCCGTCGCTGAAGGTGCACACGATGCCCAGCGGCTCATCGATGACGGCGGCGGGCATCAGCACTCGCCCCCGTCCTCGTCAGCGAACTCCTCCGCCGCCTCGGCGCGGGCAGCCTCATCCTCAGCCGGGCCCTGCCCGGCACGCTCATAGGCATCCCGGTAGATGCGCGTCATGTCCAGGCGCGACAGGTAGTGCTCAGTGGTGGTCACGCTGGAATGCCCGAGCAGGTCCCGCAGCACCATCAGCGGGTCCGCCTTCGCCAGGTACAGCCTCAGCGCGGCGTCCCCGCCGGTATCGGCGGCCAGCTGCGCGGCCTGCTGGTAGTAGCCGCCCACCAGCCGTTCCAGGCTGGCCATGGCAAAGGAATGGCGCAGCCGGTGGGGCGTCACTACCGGGAACCGCGGCTCCCACCGGGCGCGTATCCGGTCTGAAGTGCGGGTGAAGAGAGTGTTCCAGTCGGTGAACGGGCCGCCGCCGGCGCGCACCGCCAGCAGGCACGACCCGCCGTCCGGAGCGACCAGCCGGCGCCGCTCGGCCGGCGAGAGCGCATTCCACCGGACCCGGACCCCGTTGACCCGCCCGCCCCGCTCGTCCGGTTCGGTGACCAGCAGCGGCTCGCCCCACCGCGGCGGCGGGCGCCAGCCCGTGCCGCCGACCGTCGCGGGCCGGTCCAGTTCCAGGTAATGGTGCACGGCCGCCAGCGCGTCGTAGAAGATCCAGGTCGTACGGAACTTGCGGCCCTTCGCGATCGAGGCCGGGACCGGGAACGGGATCGGCGCC
>PMOU01000250.1:0-3029 GCA_003161205.1 Actinomycetota bacterium
GGCGCACCTCGGCCAGCACCGCGTCGCGGCCGATAAAACTTGACACCTGCGCCGGCAGGTTGTTGAGCAGCCTCGGGTTATCCAGCGAGCGAAGCGGCGGGAAGGCCGCCGGAAGGCCGTCGGCCTCCAGCTGGAAGATCTGCTCAGGCCGGCCGAGGTCCTTGAGCCGGTGCGAGCCGAGGTCCCGCAGGAAAGCGCCGACCGGCAGGCGGTCGCGGACCAAGGCGGCCGTCGAGGCTGAGAGCACGACCTGGCCTCCGTGGGCGACGGCCGCGATCCGGGCCGCGCGGTGAATGTCCAGGCCGACCAGGCCCGCCGCCGACTCTGACGCCTCGCCGGAATGGATGCCCATGCGAACGCGGACCGTCTGGCCAGCTGGCCACGGGTGCGACACGAACGCCAGCTGCACCTCGATGGCCGCGGCGGCGCAGGCACTCGCCGAGGAGAACACGGCGAAGAACGCGTCGCCCTGGGTGTCGACTTCCTTGCCGTCGTGCGCCGCCAGCACCAGACGCAGCAGCCGGTGGTGATCAGTCAGGACATCCGCGTACGCGTCCCCGAGCCGCTGAAGCATCGCGGTGGAACCCTCGATGTCAGTGAAGAGGAAGGTGAACGTCTGGGTGGCCAAGGGCTGGGCTTCCGTGTGACGTGAACACTGCTCTGCGCCGAGCGGAAGATCGCCGGCCCTTTGTAGATGTGCTGCGGAAACATCTACATCTTCCGCCCTCGCGGCGGTCCCGGCAATATCAGCTACCGATAATCGGATGCGTTCTGCGCGGTCAGTAGGCGACGCTAAAGCGCTGCCTGCGGTGCTCCGGCGGCTTCCTTGCGGCTGATCGAGATGACGGTGTGACCTCGCCGTAGTGCCTCGTCCCTGATCGCACCGCCGGCATAACCGGTCCCCCCGAAAATCGCGATCGTCGCCATGCCATCTCCCGTCTGCTCCGGTCAGATCCCGCTGCTGTGAACGGTAATGCGCAGCACGATCTTCCCGGGTTCGGCGAGTCCAACCGCGGACCGCGCCGGGCCGTCATAAGGTATACGGGCTGTGACGAAGAGACTGCGTGGAGGCACTGTGAAACGGTCGAGGCTGGCTTTCGGGGGATGCGCGGGGCTGTTGCTGGCCGTCGGGGCCGTCCTGGCGACCACGCAGACCGGCCCGGTCCAGACGGTCACCACCGCGCAGGCACAGTCGTACCGCAACGCCCCGTCCCGGTTCTGGTCCGGCACGGACAGCTGGCCGGTCCCGGTGACCGGGCGCGCGCCGTACCGCGAGCCGGGCATCGGGGGTGCCTACGGCGGCTACATCGGGATGGCCGGGAGCTGGTCGTCCTGGCTGGGCTGCCANNGGGCATCGGCACCGCCGTGTACTGGTTCATGGGCGGGCCGGGGGTTGACCCGGGCTACAACGGGTCCGCGGCGCAGGCTGCCGTCTGGGGCGCGCGTCAGGCCGCGCAGGCACTGGCCGGCATGGCGGGCAAGCACGTGACGTACCCGGTCCTGTTCATGGATATCGAGCTGCCCGGGGTCGGGCCCGCAGTCGACAACGGCTGGAACGACGTGTACACCTCGCCGTGCAGCGGCGTCGTGAAGCGCGCTGGCATCTCCGCGGCCGTGGACCGGGCGGACTTCAACGGGTTCTGGGGTTACGTCAGGGCGCACTCCCGCTACATCCCGGGCGTCTACTCGGCCCCGTCGATCTGGTCTGAGATCTTCGGCGCCGGCCGCGCCGCCTCGATCCCGCACACCGACGAGTGGACCTACGAACCGGAGACCGCGGACCTGGCCGACGCCCCGGCCCGCTGGTGCCTGAAGTCGGGCGGGTGCGCGGAGTTCTTCGGCGGCGTCGCCAGTTCAGGTCCCGATGCCCTCATGTGGCAGTGGTCGGGCGGCGGCGGCATACGGAACGCCATCGGCGACTTCGACCAGATCGACGCCAGCCGCCAGGGCTAGCCGCCCAGTGCGCGCGCCGGACCGCTCGGCGCCCAGGCCGGCGGCGATGACGAAGGCGACACCGGCCAGCGACCAGACCCGGGGCACCTGGCCGAGCAGGGCCAGCCCGGCGACGACGGCGATAGCCGGCTCCAGGCACATCAGGGTGCCAAAGGCCGAGGTCGTCATCCGGCGCAGGGCATACATTTCCAGACTGAACGGGATGACCGGCAGCACCAGGGCCAGGCAGAAGCCCGCCAGGAGCAGTTGCGGCGTCAGGTGGGCGATGACGGCCGGCCCGGACACCAAAGTCGTCACCAGCGCCGCCACCGGGATGGACACGGCCAGGCCCTGCAGGCCTGCCACCTCGTCCCCGACCGCCTGGGTGAGCAGGATGTAGGCGGCCCAGCAGATCGCCGCGCCCAGCGCGGAGGCGATGCCCACCAGGTTCAGGCTGCCCTGCCACGGGTGGGTCAGCAGCAGCACGCCGGCCGCGGCGAAGCCTGGCCACAGCAGCGCGCGGCGGCCGCCGCCGCGGGCGACGGCCACGCCGAGCGGGCCGAGGAACTCAAGGGCGCTGGCCGTACCGAGGGGGAGCCGGGCCACGGCCAGCATGAACAGCATGGTCACCCCGCCGGTCGCGACGCCGAGGGCGACCGTGGCCAGCAGCACCGGGCGGCGGAAGCGCCAGGGCCGGGGCCGGACGGCGGCCAGCAGGATCACGGCCGCCCAGGCCAGCCGGAGCCAGGCGGCGCCGAGCGGGCCTACTTCACCGAAGAGGTGAACGGACAGCGCCAACCCGAGCTGGACGCAGCTCATCGAGCCCAGCGCCATCAAGGTGCCGGAACGGGCTGAGGTGCGGGGCGCCGCCGTGCTGCTGACCATGATCGCCAGTACATGTCACCGGGATCGTTCGTGTCCACGTGAATCTGATGGACATACCGTTCATTAATCATGAATGATCAGGGCATGGACCCGCGCCGTCTCGCCCTGCTGCTTGAGCTATCCCGCCTCGGTTCCATGCGAGAGGTCGGGATGAGCATGCACGTCACCACCTCCACTGTCTCGCAGCAGATCGCGGTCCTGGCCCAGGAGGC
>PMOU01000250.1:3055-3781 GCA_003161205.1 Actinomycetota bacterium
ACGGTGCGGGTGGCGGCGTTCGCTACCGCCGTGCGCGAATCCGTCCTGCCCGCCGTCCGGATCCTGGCGCAGCGGCATCCCGCCGTGCTGCTGGGCATCCGCGAGCACGAACCAGATGAGGCGCTCGGCCTGCTCGCCGACGACGCGGTCGATCTGGCCCTGACCTACGACTACAANNNAACAGCGGCGATGAGGAGGTGATCGCCGTGGTGGCCTCGCTGGCCGGCTTCCAGCCGCGGATCACGCACCGCGTGGACAGCCTCGAACTGGTGCAGGACATGATTCTGGCCGGCCTGGGTGTCGGGCTGCTGCCCGCCGGGCGCCCGCTGCGCCGCGGCGTGGTGCTGCGTCCGCTCGGCCAGCCGGACGTGACGCAGCGGCCCTTCGCCGTGACCCGCCGCGGCCGCTCCGCCTGGCCGCCGCTGGCCCTCGTGCTCCGGCTACTCGGCGAGATCTCCGGCTTAACCGGCTGTGGGGCTAGCCGGCGATGAGGGGCTCGAGCAGGATGTCGGGATGCTCGCGCTGGACCTGGCCGAGCCGCCACTTGTCGCTGAACAGCGCGAGCACGGCGCCGTCATGGCGGCGGGTCAGCACCTCGACCGCACGCTGGCCGAGCAGCCCCCGGGCGCCGTCGGCGTCGGTGCGCCGGGCCAGGGTGTAGTCGAGGTGATCGAGTTCGGCCCGGGCGCCGAACTCGTGCTCGAGCCGGTGCAGGACCACGTCGAA
>PMOU01000221.1:0-3696 GCA_003161205.1 Actinomycetota bacterium
AACCGCAGCCCCAGGACCAACCGTCGGCCCAGGCCCGGCCGGGTCCGCTGGTCAGTTTGACGGCGGATACGCCCACGTCATCCGCGCGACGGATAACCCAGTCCGGCCCGGGAACCACGGCCGACCCGCCAGCCCCGCGTCAGCCACCACCCAGTCGGCCAGCACCGCGTCGGCCGACGACGACGTGTACGTCTACCGCGACGTCAGCGAACCGCCTGGCTATCCTGCCGCGGCCGCCGCGGGACAGGGATCTCGCGAGAACGACGCCTCCTACTGGTATGACCTGTCCGAGAAAGACAGCGCGCCCGAGCCGGCCGAAGCCCGGGCCGAAACCCGCGGCCCGTTCGAGCCGCTGGTGTCTTCCACCGGCCCGCGGGCCGGGATGCCGCCGCCATCGCAGGACGAGCCGACGGCACCGGACGCCGACGGCGATGAGGACTCGGCGCACGCTCGCGCCCGCAAGCTTGAGCAGATCAAGGACTTCTACCTGACCGCTGAGGCGATCGGCGACCATAACGTCGACAAGCACTTCGACCAGCTCCTGGCCCAGCAACGCGACCTGATCAGCGAGTACTTCCGGCCCTCCGAGGCGGCCAGGCCGCCCGGCGGCCTCCTGGCGCAGGCACGAACCCAGGCGGGAACCCCGTCCAGGTCCGGGGCGGGAACTCCCGGCGGAGTGGATCCGGATGCCGCGCCTGAGGCGAGTGTCGTCGCCGAACAACCCCGCGTGTCGTGACCGAGGACGATCACGCGCTGGTCGTTGCGGTACTCGGCTTGGGGGAGGCTGGGTCTGCGATCACAGCGGACCTGGTCCGGGCGGGCGCGAGCGTCCGGGGCTATGACCCGGCGGTAGCCGCGGCGCAGGGCATTACCGGCACCGCGAGCGAGGCTGAGGCGGCGCAAGGGGCCGACCTGGTGCTGAGCGTCAACAGCGCGAAGGCCGCGGTGGACGCGCTGGCAGCCGGGCGGGCCGGCCTGCGGCCGGACGCGCTGTGGGCCGACCTGAATACGGCCTCGCCAGGAACCAAACGACAGCTGGCGGACATCGCTGCGGCCGCCGGCATCTCCTTCGCCGATGTCGCGATGATGGCTCCGGTGCCCGGGCGCGGGCTGCGGGTCCCCATGCTGGCCAGCGGCCCGGGAGCGGCGCGTTACGCCGCGTTCCTGACGCCGCTCGGCGCGGACATCCAGGTCCTCGACGGCCCGGCCGGTCTGGCGGCCAGCAAGAAACTCCTGCGCAGCGTGTTCTACAAGGGCATGGCCGCGGCGATGGTCGAGGCTCTCGACGCGGCCCGGGCCGCCAGTGACGAGCCGTGGCTGCGGGAGCACATCTCCGCCGAACTGGCCGCGGCGGACGCCGCCACGGTGGAGCGGATCATCGACGGCACCCGCAGGCATGCGGTGCGCCGCGCCGCCGAGATGCAAGCGGCCGCGGACATGCTCGCCGAGCTCGGGGTGCCGTCCGCGATGGCGGACGCCAGCCGCGTCCTGCACGAGCGCCTGGCGCAGGACGCGCAGGACGCGCAGGCGAGCAGCCCGGGCCAGACAGGGTCCTAAGCGAGCGACCCGAGGGCCTCGGCGAGCGGCTGGAGGGAATCCGGCTTCACGTGGTGCGGAAGCCCCACTATCAACAAATCGACACCGGCGTCACGGTAGGCTTCGGCTGCCGCCAGGACCTGGTCGAGGTCCGGCTCGACGCGCAGATTGACCGAGCAGGTGATCTCGTTCACGTCGCGTCCGATGGCGGCGCAGTGCCCGGCGAGCACGTCCTTCAGCTCGAGCCAGTCCTGCGGGCCCTCGGTGATGGCGTTCCACTGCTGCGCCCAGCGCGCCACGGTGCGCAGCGTGCGGGTCTTGCCGCGGCCGCCGATCGTGACCGGGGGATGGGGCCGCTGCACCGGCTTCGGCTCGCACCGGGCCTCAGTGAGCTGGACGTAGCGGCCGGAGAACGTGGTGACGGGCTGGCTCAGCAGGCTGACGATGGCCTCGACGCCCTCGTCGAACCGGTCGAAGCGCTCGCGCAGCGGCGGCAGCGTGATGCCGTAGGCGTCGCACTCCTGCTGGTTCCACCCGGCGCCGAGCCCGAGTTCCAGCCGGCCGCCGGAGATGATGTCGGTGGTGGCGGCCATGTTGGCCAGCACGGCCGGATGCCGGTACACCATGCCGGTTACCTGGCAGCCGAGCCGGATCCGCCGGGTGGCCTGCGCCATCGCGGCCAGCATCGTCCAGGCCTCGAAGTTCGGCCCGGCCAGGTCGCCGGTCAGCGGGTAGAAGTGATCCCAGTTCCAGGCCGACTCGAACAAGGGGATCTCGTCCGCGGCGATCCACGCGTCGCGGAGTTCTTCCCACCTCTGATGCTCGGGCCGCGTCTTGATCGCGAAGCGCATCTGCGGTGCGTCCCCTTCGTCGCCGGACAGCATGACCGTGCGACTATCTTAGAGCAGGGGAGTGGCCTCAGATCGGGGATGAGGTGGCCACCGTGACGATGACGTCGCTGGTGATCAGCGGAGTACTCCTGGCCGCCATGATCGGCATCGCGGTGTACGGGGCGGTCACGCTGCCCGCGGAGGCCCGGATACCCGTCCATCACGGGATCGGCTCCTGGGGAAACTTCGTGTCCAAGCCCGTCGGCCTCGTCGTATGGCCGGCGATCGGAGTCCTCATCTTCGGCATCCTCACCGCCGTCGCCGAGCACGTCATCACGCCCAACCACGGCCATCACCCGCCGGTCAGCCCAGTGCCGCTGATCATCCTTCCGATCGTGCTCGCACTCGGCGCCGTGGCCGAGTGGGGCGCGATCTCGGTCGCGAGAAAAAACACCGCATTCCCGTCGTCATAATCCCGGAGGTCACGTCTATCCCAACCGTAACGCCCATCGCCACCAATTGTACGTAAATGCAGCGTAATTGCATGATCGTGGCCAGAAACGGGCGTATTCCCCCGAAACTGGCCACGCTGATAACTGGGTCCCCACTTGGCGGGGAGGCTAGCCCAAGGCTGGCCTCGGCGAGGTGGTCGGCTCTGATGGCCGCTGAGCACACGGCTCTGCGACAGCTTTTAACGTCCGCCCGCACTAGCCCCCCTCCCTAAGTACCTTGATATCGAGATACTGTAAGTTGGACCGTACGGTACGAGCGAGGAGGCTCACGAACGATGACGGCGAACAGCTTCGGCAGCCGGGCGGTACTTGACGTCGCGGGCGAGCAGTACGAGATCTACCGGCTGGACGCCGTGGACGGATCGGACAGTCTCCCGTTCAGCCTGAAGATCCTGCTGGAGAACCTGCTCCGCAACGAGGACGGCGCCAACATCACCGCCGATCACGTCAACGCGCTGGCGCAGTGGGACCCGCGCCAGGAGCCGGACACCGAGATCCAGTTCACCCCGGCCCGGGTGATCTTGCAGGACCTGACCGGCGTGCCGGCCGTGGTCGACCTGGCGGCCATGCGCGAGGCCATGCAGGCCCTGGGCGGCGACCCGACCAAGATCAACCCGCTGATCCCCGCCGAGCTGGTCATCGACCATTCGGTGGTGGCCGACGTGTTCGGCACCCCGGACTCGTTTACCCGGAACGTGGAGATCGAATTCGGCCGCAACCGGGAGCGGTTCGGTTTCCTGCGCTGGGGCCAGGACGCGTTCAGTCAGTTCAAGGTGGTCCCGCCCGGCACCGGCATCGTGCACCAGGTGAACATCGAG
>PMOU01000221.1:3791-12447 GCA_003161205.1 Actinomycetota bacterium
GTCGGCAAGTTCGTCGAGTTCCACGGCGAGGGCGTGGCCGCGGTCCCGGTGGCGAACCGCGCGACCATCGGCAACATGTCGCCGGAGTTCGGCTCCACCTGCGCGATCTTCCCCATCGACCAGAACACCCTGGACTACCTCACCCTCACCGGCCGGCCGGCGGAGCAGCTGGCCCTGGTCGAGGCGTACGCCAAGGAGCAGGGACTCTGGCACGAGCCCGACGCCCCGCACCAGGAGGTCAGGTACTCCGAGGAGCTCACGCTGGACCTGTCCACCGTGGTCCCGTCGATCGCCGGCCCCAAGCGCCCGCAGGACCGGATCGCGCTCGCCGACGCCAAGACGGCCTTCCGCGACGCCCTGCCGAACTATGTCGCCGAAGACAGCCTGGACAACGGCCTGGCCGACACGTTCCCCGCCTCGGACCCGGTGGCCTCCGGCGACGGGACCAGGGCCTCGAACCCCGTCCAGGTCACGCTGGAGGACGGTACCCACACCGCCGTGGACCACGGCTCCGTGGTGATCGCCGCGATCACCTCGTGCACGAACACCTCCAACCCCTCGGTCATGGTCGGCGCCGCGCTGCTGGCCAAGAACGCCGTGGAGCGGGGCCTGAACCGCAAGCCCTGGGTCAAGACGTCGCTGGCGCCGGGATCCAAGGTGGTCATGGACTACTACGAGCGGGCCGGCCTGATTCCCTACCTGGACAAACTCGGGTTCAACCTGGTCGGCTACGGCTGCACCACCTGCATCGGGAACTCCGGGCCGCTGCCGCCCGCGATCAGCGCGGCGGTGAACGAGGCCGACCTGGCCGTGACGGCCGTGCTGTCCGGGAACCGGAACTTCGAGGGCCGGATCAACCCGGACGTGAAGATGAACTACCTGGCGTCGCCGCCGCTCGTGGTCGCCTACGCGCTGGCCGGGACGATGGACATCGACATGAACCACGAGCCGCTCGGCTCCGATACCGAGGGCAAGCCGGTCTATCTGGCCGACATCTGGCCGTCCCAGGAAGAGATCGCCGACGTCGTGCAGACCGCGGTGGCGCAGGAAATGTTCACCCGCGACTACGCCGACGTGTTCAAGGGCGACGACAACTGGCGCGGGCTGCGCATCCCTGAGGGCGACACGTTCGCCTGGGAGCAGGAGTCGACCTACGTGCGCCGCCCGCCGTACTTCGACGGGATGCCGACCGAGCCTGAGCCGGTCACCGACATCGAGGGCGCCCGGGTGCTGGCGATGCTCGGTGACTCGGTGACCACGGACCACATCTCCCCGGCCGGCGCGATCAAGACGCAGGGTCCGGCCGGCACGTACCTGACCGAGCACGGCGTCGAGCGGCGCGACTTCAACTCCTACGGCTCGCGCCGCGGCAACCACGAGGTCATGATCCGCGGCACGTTCGCCAACATCAGGCTGCGCAACCAGCTCGCGCCCGGCACCGAGGGCGGCGTCACCGTCAAGGACGGCGAGCAGCTGTCGATCTACGACGCCTCGCGGGCGTACATCGGCGAGGGCATCCCGCTGATCGTGCTCGGCGGCAAGGAGTACGGCTCGGGCTCGTCCCGCGACTGGGCCGCCAAGGGCACGCTGCTGCTCGGCGTGCGCGCCGTGCTCGTGGAGTCCTTCGAGCGCATCCACCGGTCGAACCTGATCGGCATGGGCGTCCTGCCCCTGCAGTACCGGGCCGGGGAGTCGGCGGCCTCCCTGGGCCTGACCGGCCAGGAGACGTTCGATATCCGCGGCATCGAGGAACTAAATTCAGGACATATACCGAACGAGGTCGTGGTGACAGCCGACGGCAAGGAGTTCCGCGCCAAGGTGCGGATCGACACCCCGGGTGAAGCCGAGTACTACCGGCACGGCGGCATCATGCAGTACGTGCTGCGTTCCCTGCTGCGCGGATCCGGCCAGACCGAAGCTAGCGCTACCGGAGCTGGCGCTACCGGAGCCGCTGCCACGGGAGCTGGCGATACTGGCAGCTGACGCTCGGGTCGTCACCCGGCTCAGGGCGGCCGGCTGCGTTTTCGCCGAGGACGAGGCCCGGCTGCTCATCTCCGCCGCGCGGAACCCGGACGAGCTTGACGCCATGGTGGGCCGCCGCGCCGCCGGCCAGCCGCTTGAGCACGTCCTGGGCTGGGCGGAGTTCTGCGGGCGGCGGATAGCCGTGGCGCCGGGCGTGTTCGTGCCGCGGCGGCGTACGGAGTTCCTCGTCGCGCAGGCCACCGCCCTGGCCCGGCCGGGAGACGTCATCGTCGACCTATGCTGCGGCGCGGGCGCGATCGGCGCGGCGCTGGCCGCGGCCGTGGACCAGTCCGAGGTGCACGCGGCCGACATCGACGCGGCCGCCGTACGCTGCGCCCGGCAGAACGTGGCCGGGCAGGTTTACCAGGGCGACCTGTACGAACCCCTGCCCGCCGGGCTGCGCGGCCGGGTCGCCGTCCTGGTCGCCAACGTGCCCTACGTGCCCACCCGGGAGATCGGGTTCCTGCCGCCGGAGGCCAGGACACATGAGCCGCGGACCGCCCTGGACGGCGGCCCGGACGGGCTCGACGTGCTGCGGCGGGTCGCCGCCGGGGCACCGCAGTGGCTGGCGCCCGGCGGCCATCTGCTCATCGAGACCAGCGATCGCCAGGTCTCCTCGGCCGAGGCGGCCTTCGCGGCCTGCGGCCTGGTCACCGGGGTGGCCCGGATGGAGGACCTGGACGCCACCGTCGTCATCGGCCGGCTTCCCGCGGACCGGCGATACTGATCCCGGCCCGGCCCCAGAATCCCAGGAAGCTCAGCGTGACCTCGTCGCCGGTCTCCAGCGTGAACTGGCGATCCGGGTCACTGGTGATCACGCGGATCTTGCGCTGCTTGCCGTCCGGCTTGGCGGTCCTGGCCGCGAGCTGACCGAGGGTGTCGATGAGCAGCGCGACGGCATCGGGAGCCACCGTCGCCGCCGGGTCCAGTGCGACCGCGACATCCCAGGTATGCAGGGCATGCTCGCCCAGCCGCATCCGCGCCAGCCCCGTGGTGTCCAGCTCCATCCCGAACATGCTCAGGTGCAGCTGGGCCTGGCCCGGTGCCACGACTCGCCGTCGCTGCCGTCGCCGCCCTCGACCGCCCAGCTGACCAGGGCCATGATCCGCCTCGCCGCCGAACGCGGCTGCGGCGACCGCGGCTAGGGCCGATGGTTCGCCATCAAGCCCGTCGCCGCCGAGCCATCGCCCGGCAAAGCATCATAATAAGAACGTTTCTCACCAAATCACCACAATAGGGAGCGTTATCCCCTCGACAAATCGTCACGATAGGGCGCGATTGCTATTTATCTGACCGGGCCCACGCAGTAAAGTCGAGGCGACGCAAAGGGGCGGGGATAAATGAGCAACGGCAGCGGTCTGTCGTCTGTCAATTCAATCGTGGTCCTCATGCTGGAGAACCGGTCATTCGACCACATGCTGGGCTATCTCTATCCGGGTAACGTGTCGCCGTCAGGCCAGCCTTTCGAGGGCCTGGCCGGAACCGAGTCGAATCCCGGCTCGAACGGCGCGCCGGTCACCGTGTTCGGCATCGAGCCGACGACAGCCAACGCCTATTTCATGCCGGGTGCCGACCCCGGCGAAGGCTATATGGCGACCAACGACCAGCTGTACGGCAGCAACGACGGCCCGGCATCCCCGGGTCTGGCGGCGCCGGGTCAGGGCTTCGTCACGAACTACGCCTACAGCCTCAAGTGGGAGACCAACGAGAAGTGGTCGATCGAGGCTGGCACGGTCGAGGGCGACATCATGGGATGCTTCACCCCGGCCACGCTGCCCGTGCTGTCCGCGCTGGCCACCGGATACGCCGTCTGCGACCAGTGGTTCGCCTCGGTGCCGACCGAAACGCTGCCGAACCGCGCCTTCGCCTGCGCGGCGACCAGCCAGGGTCACATGGACGACAAGACCCACACGTTTTCTTCTCCGACGATCTTCGGCCTGCTTGACGCGGCCAACCTGGGCTGGGCGGTGTACGGCTACAGCGAAGAGCCGTTGACCAAGACGACGTTCACTCAGATCAGCGCGGCCGACGCCAGCCACTTCGGCAAGTTCGCCGAATTCCAGGCCGCCGCCGCGGCCGGCACCCTGCCGCCCTACACGTTCCTCGAACCCAGCTGGGGGTCGGCGGGCAACAGCCAGCACCCCCCGTATGACGTCGCCCTGGGCGAGCAGCTCATCCACGACGTGTACGAAGCGCTGCGGGCGGGCCCGGGCTGGCCGGGGACGCTGCTGGTGATCACCTACGACGAACACGGCGGCTGCTTCGATCACGTGCCGCCGCCGTGGGGCGCGGTACCGCCCGACAGCGACACGGGGGAGTTCAGCTTCGGCTTCGACCGCTTCGGGGTCCGGGTGCCTACCGTGCTCGTGTCGCCGCTGATCGCGCCGGGAACGGTGTACCGGGTGCCGGCCGGCGGGACGCCGCTGGATCACACCTCGATCCTGAAGACGGTGGAGCAGCGCTGGAACCTGCCCGCGCTGACCGCGCGCGACGCGGCCGCCCCCGCGTTCGGCGATGTGCTCACCCTGACCACGCCGCGAACGGATGACGTACTGGCCGGGGTCACCGTGCCCGTCTCGACGGGGACGAATCCCGCCGCCGGCACGGTCTCGCACCTGCAGGCCGTCCGGTCAGAACTGATCTCCCGGCAATTCGCTGCTGGCGTTACCCCCGCGAGTACCCCGGCGAGCCCGGCCGCCAGCGCAGGCGGGAGTCCGGCCGCCAGCGCGACGGTTCCGCCGCCGGCTTGACGCGGGCTCTCATCTCCTTTTAGCGTTTTGGTGCAAGAGAAAATAGGTCTAAATCTGGTCAACGGGGGACCAGCTGATCCAGAACGACACCGAGGCGGGCCATCCCGACGCCGGCGGCCCGCCTGCGGGCGGCCGGGTGCGTACGCTCGCGTCGGCTCCACCCGCGCTCGCCCACCCGCCTGCCCAGCCGTGGCTTGACCGCCGGTGGCTCATGGCCGCGTACGGCGTGTTCCTGGCGTATGCGGTCTTGTCCGCCATCTTCGCCGGAGACCGGGACCAGGTCTGGGCCATCTGGGCGGCGTGCGGCTACGCCGCGGCCCTGCTCCTGCTGTGGCGCTGGGGTGCCCGGACGGCCGCCGTGGCCGTGGCCGTGGCCGTGGCCGTGGTCGCGCCGCTGCTGGTGCTCTCTGTCGCATATCCGCTCGAGGCGGGCATGGTCGTCATCGACCGGTCGGCGACGCTGCTGATCCACCACGGCTCGCCTTACCTGCCGTCCGCGCAGGTGACCTCCTGGTTGTCCTATAACCCCTACCTGCCCGTGATGACCCTGTTCGGACTGCCGGGCGCGGCTGGCCTGGCCGGCCTGGCCGGGAACTCCGGGGTGTGGCTGGCCCTCGGCACGGTGGCGATCCTCGGCGTCACGTTCCGGCTCGCGATGCCGCACCAGCACTGTGCCTCGTGCCGCCGCGACGCGCTGCTGGCCACGGCGATCGCGGTCGCCTCGCCCGTGCTCGCGCTCAACCTGGCCGTCATCACCACCGANNCCGCCCGTGCTCGCGCTCATGCTCCTGGCGCTGGTCCTCGCCGCCGGCTCCGCGCGAGCGGCTCACCCAGCGCGAGCGGCTATCGTCCGGGCCGCCGGCTCCGGCGCCGTCCTCGGCGTCGCCTGCGACCTGAAGTCGACCGCCTGGCTGGCGGTCCCGGTCATGGCCGCGATGTTCGCCTCTGGCGACGGCGTACGGACCGCGGGCCGCTTCATCGGCGCGGCGGTGCTCACCGCCGTGGTGCTCATCGCCGCGCTGGCGCCTGCCACGCTGTTCAGGCGCGAAGCGGCGGTGGCCATGGTGCAGAACAGCGTCCTGTTCCCGCTCGGCCTCACCCACGACAAAACGCCGGCCGAGAGCCTGCTCCCCGGGCACCTGCTGACCGAGCTGGGGACGGCCGGGCACGTCGTCTCGGTCGGCCTGCTGATCGCGGCCGGCCTGGCCGTCGCGATCTCACTGGTGATCAGGCCGCCGCGCGACCTGTCCGCGGCGTGCTGGCGGCTGGCGATCGGGCTGGCGCTGATGTTCCTGCTGGGGCCCGACGTACGTTTCGGGTACTTCATCTACCCGCTCGGCCTGCTCGGCTGGCTGGCCCTGAACCCTAAAGACCCTCAAGCCTCCGGAGCCGCGGCCGCGGAAAATCAGTTTGCGGATGCCCGTGCCGATGCCCGCCTGTGGAAGGCTGGTAGGGCAGCGGCGGAAAGGGAGTAAGAACATGCGCGTGGTGGAGATCGGCCAGCGGGGCGGCCCAGAGGTACTGCACGTGGCGGACTGGGAGGCGCCCCGGCCCGGGCCCGGGCAGGTCGTCGTGGACGTCGCCGCGGCCGGGGTGAACTTCATGGACATCTACCAGCGCGAGGGCGTCGGCGGCTACCGTCCCGATCTGCCGTTCGTGCCCGGCGCGGAGGGCGCCGGGACGGTCGCCGCCGTCGGGGAGGGCGTCACCCACCTGGCGGTCGGTGATCACGTCGCCTGGGCCGGACCGGGCAGCAGCTACGCCGAGCAGGTCGCACTCCCGGCCAAGCGCGTCATTGCGGTGCCGTCCGGGATCAGCTCGCAGGTGGCCGCGGCCGCCATCTTGCAGGGCATGACCGCCCATTACCTGTCCACCAGCACCTATCCGGTCCGCGAAGGCGACGTCGCCGTCGTGCACGCGGCGGCCGGGGGAGTGGGGCTGCTGCTGACCCAGCTGGTCAAGCGGCGCGGCGGGATCGTCGTCGCCACCACGTCCGGCGGCGAGAAAGCCGAACTCGCCCGCGGCGCCGGCGCTGACCACATCACCGGCTACGACAGCTTCCGCGCCGTCGTCGACGACGTGACGGACGGCGTGGGCGCGCACGTGGTCTACGACGGCGTCGGCCAGGCCACGTTCGACGACGGCCTGGCGGCCCTGCGCCCGCGCGGGATGATGGTCCTCTACGGTGCCGCGAGCGGTCAGGTGCCGCCCGTCGACCCCCAGCGGCTGAACAGCGGCGGTTCGCTCTTCTTGACCCGGCCGACCATGGTCCACTACATCGCCGACGACGACGAACTGCGGTGGCGGGCCGAGGAGGTCTTCGCGTGGATCGCCAAGGGCGAACTCGACGTGCGGATCGGCGGCACCTATCCGCTGGCCGATGCCCGCCAGGCGCAGGAGGATCTCGCGGCCCGGCGAACCACCGGCAAGCTGCTGCTCCTGCCGGGACTGTAGCCACCGCGGCCTCACCAGCAGGACGCGAGCAGGAGTCCCGGCGCACGCAGCACGGTTCGTTCGGCTAAATAAATGTCTTCCTCGTTCCGATAGCTTTAGCTACTGATGCCTGAGCCCAAATCCGGCGGACCGCGCCGGTCGCCAGCGATCCCGCTGCTCGTGGTGGCGGTGGCGGCCGCCGGGTTCAACCTGCGCACCGCGATCGCCAGCCTGCCGCCGCTGTTCCCCGACCTGGCGACGCGGCTGCACCTGTCCCCGGCCGCGCTGTCGCTGCTCGCGGCGACGCCGGTGATCTGCTTCGGCGTCGTCTCCGCCTTCGCCGCCTGGCTGAACCGGCGTTTCGGCGAGGAAGCGATCCTGCTGGTCGCGCTCGGGGTGCTCACCGCGGGGCTGCTGTTGCGCGGGGCCGCTCCCGGGATCCTGCTGTTTCCGGGGACGGCGCTGGCGGCCAGCGCGATCGCCATCCTCAACGTGCTGCTGTCCAGCATGGTCAAGCGACGCTGGCCGGAGCGGGCCGGGCTCCTGATCGGGATCTACCTGACGTCGCTGTCCGTGGGAGCGATCTTGTCCTCGCTGATCAGCGTGCCGCTGTACCGGAGCTCGGGCGGCTCGGTGCGGCTCGCGCTCGGGCTCTGGGCGGCCCCGGCCGCGCTGGCCATGCTGCTGTGGCTGCCCCAGCTCAGGTACCGGGCGGCCAGCCGCGCCACCTCGGCGGCGGCCCGTCCGGCGGGGCGGACCAAGATCTACCGGTACGCGCTCACCTGGCAGGTCACGGCGTTCATGGGGCTGCAGAGCCTGCTGTACTACGCGGCCCTGTCCTGGCTGCCGACCATCTTCCAAGATCGCGGCACGTCGGCGGTCACGGCCGGTAACCTGCTGGCCCTGATGGGCGTCGGTAACCTGGCCACGGCGCTGATCGTGCCCGTGCTCGCCCACCGCACCCCCGGCCAGCGCGCCCTCGTCGTGCCCAGCGTGATCGCGACCGCCGCCGGCCTGGCCGGATCGCTCTGGGCGCCGCTGGGCCAGGCTCCGCTCTGGGTCCTGGTCCTCGGCATCAGCCAGGGATCCTGCCTCGCCCTGGCCATCTTCTTCATGGTGGCCAGGGCTCCGGATCCGGGCGTAGCGGCCTCGCTGTCCGCCTTCGCGCAATCAGCCGGCTACCTGGTGGCCAGCGCCGGGCCGCTGGAGCTCGGGCTGCTGCACACGGTCACCGGCAGCTGGGATATCCCGGTCGCCCTGCTGCTCGTTCTCGCGGCCTGCGAGCTCGCCGCCGGCGTCCTCGCCGCCCGTCCGCTGGTACTTCCGGCGGTCCCCCCGGCACCGCTAAGCCCGACACGCGTGTCGGGGACCGGACGTCCGCAATGAGCGATCTGAAACACAACGGTCGTAGACTCGGCTAGTTCGCGTTCCCCATCAGGCCCGCACAGCAC
>PMOU01000204.1 GCA_003161205.1 Actinomycetota bacterium
CCCGGGCAGCCGGAGCAGAGTAGTCACGGCCGCACCAGCGTCAGCGTCCTCGGTCGAGGACGATCGTCAATTCCGGCCCGAGGAGGCACGGCATGTCTGATCCCGTCTCGCAACCGCTGAACGCGCAGACGCTGGCGTACTGGAGTGACCGGGTGCCCGCGCCGGCCTACGACCGTGAGCTGGTGACGCCGGGCGTGGTCCACTTCGGCGCTGGAGTCGCTGGTCTGACGGTGTGCTCCTCCGGCCGCTCCGCAGGTCAGGCCGCTGGTTCCGGAGATTGCCCTGAATTAGATCGCCTTGTCCAATAGCATGAAGCGGCTGGGCGGCGGCACCGGTGAGGCCCGAGAAGACGCCATCGCGCCGCGGCTCCCCGGCCTCCCGCGCCCCGCGTGAGGAGCAGCTTCATGGCCATCCGCGACTCCCTGGCCCTCGATGAGGACCAGCGCGCGCTGCAGGCTACCCTGCGCGGCGTCCTCACCGACCAGCTCTCCACCGCCGCGCTGCGAAGCTCGCTGGACACCGACACCGGGTACGACCTCCAGCTGCACGCCCGGCTGGCGGGCGAGCTCGGCCTGGCCGGGCTGACGATTCCGGCGGAGTTCGGCGGGCTCGGCCGGTCCCAGGCGGAGGCAGAGGTGGTCCACACCGAGCTTGGCCGGGCGCTGTACCCGGGGCCGTTCCTGCCCAGTTACCTGGCCGCCGGGGCGCTGCTGGCGGCCAGTGACCGGACGGCGGCGCACTACTGGCTGCCGCGGCTGGCCGACGGGTCGGTGACCGGGACGGTGGCGGCCGCGGGCGAGGACGGCCGCTGGTCACCCGGGCCGGGCAGCGTCCAGGCGGAGCAGACGGCGCAGGGCTGGCACCTGCGGGGCAGCCGGTGGTACGTCCTCGCGGGCCAGGTGGCGGGCATCATCGTGGTCCCGGCGCTCACCGCGGCCGGACCAGCGATGTTCCTGGTGGAGCCGGGATCCCCCGGGCTCGGGGTGTCCCGCCAGCTGGGCATCGACCTGACCCGGCGCGTCTATGTCACCACCTTCGACACGACCCCGGCCTTCCTGCTCAGCGAGGGCCAGGAGGCCACCGCCGCCCTGGACCGGGCCGAGCACGAGCTCCTGGTCGCCACGGCCGCGGAGGCGGCCGGCGGCATCGGCTGGTGCCTGGACGCGACCATCGCCTTCGTGCAGGACCGCGAGCAGTTCGGCCGCCCGATCGGCTCGTTCCAGGCCGTCGCCGACTCCTGCGTCGACATGCTCGCGGACCTGCAGTCGGTCTCGGCGGCGGCCCGCTACGCCGCGGTCGCGAGCGCGGCCGGCGCCGACGAGGCGCCGATGGCGGCCCGCGTCGCCGCGCTGCGGGCCGGCGAGGCCTACCGCGGCGTGACCGAATCCGCTACCCACCTATTCGGCGGCATCGGGTTCACCTGGGAGCACGACGCGCACCTTTACTACCGCCGCGCCTGGTCGGCCGAGCGCCTGGCGGGCGGCCCGTACGCGCACCGGGCCGCCATCGCCATCGCCGAGCTGTGACAACCAGGCTCCAGCTGCATCGGTGGAACGACCGCGCGGTGGTGGCGGTGGCCATCGCCGCCTTCGCCTCGGGGTTCGCGCANNAATCTGGGCGCAACCCTCGCCGACCAGGCCGGGTTGTCAGGCACCGACCTGGGCATCGGACTGGCCATCATGCGCCTGGCGTCGCTGGGGGCCCTGCCCATCACCGGCCTGGCCGACCGCTTCGGCCGCCGGAGGATGCTGCTGGTCACGGTGGGCCTGGGGCTGGCCATGACGGCACTGGCCGCGGCCAGTCCCAGCTACTGGTGGTTCGTGGCTATCTTCGCCAGCGGGCGTCCCCTGCTCAGCGCCACGAATGCACTGGCTCAGGTCACTGCGGCCGAGCAGACCGGCTCGGCTGACCGGGCCAAGGCCGTGGCGCTGATCGCCGCCGGGTACGGCACCGGCGCGGGGGTCGTCGCCATCGTGCACAGCCTGGCCGAACGCGCGATCGGGTTCCGCGGCGTCTTCATCCTGGCGCTGGTCCCGCTGGCCTTGCTGCCCCTGCTCGGGCGCTGGATCACCGAGCCCGACCGGTTCGCCGTCGCCGCCGCCGGATCCTCACATCCGATGCCGGTCCTCGGGGCCGTGGCGCCCCCCTTCCGGCGGCGCCTGGTGGTGATCGCGGTTCTGGCCTTCGCCGTCTCGGTCATTACCGGGCCGGCCAACAGCTTCGTCTTCCTGTTCGCGCAGGATTTCCTCCACCAGCGCGGCATCGTGACCGCGGCCATGGTCATCGGCGCGGGCGTCGCCGGGCTGGCCGGACTCCTGGCCGGCCGGTGGCTGGCGGACCACGTGGGCCGGCGCCTGACCGGCGCGCTGGCCATGGTGGCCGTGGCCCTGTTCGCCACCCTGACCTACACCGGCTCGACCCCGGCGCTGCTGACCGGCTACATCCTGGGCGTGTTCGCCGGCTCGGTATTCGCCCCGGCCGCCGGGTCGCTGGTCAACGAGTTGTTCCCCACGTCGGTGCGGGCTTCGGTGGCGGGCTGGTCGCTGGCGGCCGGGGTGCTCGGCGCGGTGGCCGGCCTGGTCATCTTCGGCGCGGTCGCCGAGGCCGTCCACCGGTTCGCGGTGGCGGGGCTGGTCACCTTCTTGCCGGCGGCGCTGGTCATGGCGCTGTTCTGGCTGCTCCCCGAGACCCGGGGAGCCGAACCGGAGGATCTGTGGTCCGCTCCCGTACCGGCCTAGGCCGTGCCGTCGCGCAGGAAGAGCAGCGCGGTGTCCAGCGCGGCTTCCAGGTGCTGGCTGCTGCCGGTGGACATCAGGATCGTCACCCCGCCCTGGATGGCCGCGACGATCGCGGCGGCGGTGCGGGCGGCGTCGAGCGCTGGTGAGATCTGCCCCGACTGCTGCATCCCGGTGATTCCCGCCTGCAGGGCGCTTTGCCATTGCTGGATGAGCCGCCCGGTGACGGCCTGGGCGGCGGGCGCCGACGAGGTCCTGGTGTCAACCGGTGATCAGTTCGTCCAGCCCGTGCTCGACCTGACGTCGGGGCAAGGCGTGCACACCGTCTTCGACGGCGGCGGTGAGACCACGTTCTGGGCTTCCACGCGGGTCACTCGCCGGCACGGCACCGTCCTGTACTACGGGGCCGTCATCGGCCAGGCGCCGGTGGTCAACCTGCGGCAGCTGCCGAAGAGCATCAAGGTCTGCTATCCCACTTTCCTCGACCACGTGCCCACGCGCGAAGCGCTGCTGGCGCACTCGGCCGAGTTGTTCGACCTCATCAAGAGCGGCCGGCTCACGATCGAGATCGGCGGCCGTTACCCGCTCGCTGACGCGGCCCAGGCCCACCGTGACCTGGAGTCGCGAGCGACCACTGGCAAGCTCCTGCTGCTGCCCTGACCCGAGGAATTGCGGCCACGGCCGGCGCGGTTGTACTGACCGCGCGGAGTGTTACCGGCTCCGGCTAATATAGACCGACCGGTCTAGGAGGTGCCCATGCCCAGCGACGTGGCTGGTACGGTGCCCAGCGCTGCCCGGGAGAAGGCCGGACCGGGCCGCCCCAAGGGCAGCGGCCAGGCGGGGGCAGGGACGGAACCGGCCGCGCGTCCTTCGCCCCGGGAGCGGCTGCTTGAGGCGGCAGATGAGCTGTTTTACGCCGAGGGGGTGCACAGTGTCGGGATCGACCGGATCATCGAGCGGGCCGATGTCGCGCGGGCCTCGCTCTACAGCACCTTCGGCAGTAAGGACGAACTGGTCCGCGCGTATCTCGAGCACCGGATGGACATCTCGACCGCCAGGTTGCGGGCGGCGGTGGCGGCGCATGACGATCCGCGTGAGCGCCTGCTGAGCGTCTTCGACGTACAGGCCGCGCTCTTTGCCCGCTCCGGTTATCACGGCTGCGCGTTCAACCGGGCCGCGGCCGAGGCGCGTCCCGGCACCGCCGCCGCCGAGGTTCCCCAGGCGTACCGGCACTGGCTCCGGGACCTGTTCCAGGAACTGGCCGCCGCGGCCGGGGCACCCGACCCGGTTCTGCTCGGCAGTCAGCTTCACCTGCTCTATGACGGCGGGATGCAAGCCGCGAACCTGGACCAGAACACGACGATCGCCGCGGCCTCCCGGGCGGCGGCCGGGGCGCTCCTGGATGCTGCCCTGGCCAGCGCCGCCGGCAGCCCGGCTCACGTTCATGCCGTCAGCTGAGGACGATCCCGGACGCGCTGCGCCTGTTCCTTGGCGAGGCGCCGCTCGGCATCGCGACCGCGGATTATGAGTCCAGGCTGGCAATCTGGCGTGAATGGCAGCCGGTGGCCGCGGCCGCCCAGGGCAGCGCGAAGTAACGCGATCAGGGCAGTCCGAGAAAGCTCTCGCGCGCATCGCTCAGCCAGTCCTGGATCGGGCGGGGATCGGCGCCGGTTATCTCACGCACGGTCGCGGTTACCGTGCTCGCGCCACCCTGCCGGATCCACTCGAACAGCTCTAGAGTGCCGTCGGCATTCCACTGGCTCATCCCGCTGGCCAGCAGGAGCTCTCGCGCGTACTCGGCCGGCTCGTCCTCGTAGTCAACCTCCCGGGCGAAGACGGCCGAGATACGCGCGGCCACGTCCGCGTACCCCAGTGCCTCCGGCCCGGTCAGCACGTACGTCTCGCCGTCATGGCCCTCGCTGGTGAGAACCCGGGCCGCGACCGCGGCGACGTCGGCAGCCGCCACGAACCCGACCGTGCCCTGGCCCGCGGGCGCGGCGATCGTGGCCTTCTCGCGGATAGCATCCGCGGCGGCCAGGAGGTCCTCCATGTAAAGGGAGGGTGCCAGGTAGGTCACCGGGAGGCCGAGGGCGTCCAGGTGCGCAGCTACCTGCCGGTGGCTGCGCATGAAACGCACCTCGCAGCCAGGGTCCTGGAAGCCGTCCGCTGAGATCTTGACGATGTGCGGCTGGTGGCCGGCGGCCGCGAGCGCGTCGATGAACACCGTCTCCAGCCCGGCTTGCTCATCGTCTGCGGGGCTCAGCAGGAAGACCTGGTCGAAGTCCCGCAAGATCTGCGCGGGCGGCGGATCGTCGAAGGACGCCACCACGTATCGCGGCGTCCCCGGCAGGTCAGCGGCCTTCGCCTCGACCCGTACCATCGCGGTGGTTTCTGCACCCATGTCAGCCAGCGCCTCGAGCAGGCGATAGCCGACTCGTCCGGTCGCTCCCGTCACCAAAATCATGCCGCTACCTTACTGCCTTCTATATCCGGATTCTGGCTGCCTGGCGCCGTTGGGGGTCGAGCGACATGATGGCCAGGGGCGGCCGGGCGTGACGCTCGCTGGCCAGGGAGAACCTGGTGATGGCGGTGCCGATAAGGCTTGCCTCCACGATGTGGTCATGGCGGCCTACCTGTGCCGGGCAGTCTCGCTCGCGCACCCGCATCTGGCTGGCGGCGATCACCACGCCCTCGGCGCCGAACCGCGTGACGTCACCTTCCAGCTGGCGCCTGGCGTCGTGCCGCGCCTCGGTGACGAGTTCGGTCCAGCCCGCGACCTCGGTGTTGCCGGACCGCCAGCGAGTCTGGCGGGCGGTATCCCGGTCGTCGTGGCGCGACCCGATCGAGATGCCGAGCACGAGCCCCGCCGGTACCCAGCCCGTCACGATCAGCTTGGCGAATTCCTGTCCGGTCAGGTCACAGCTGAAGGGCACGGGCGGTCCGGGCCCGCCGCCCGGCGCGCGGACCGCGGTGCCGATGGCCGTGAACTGAGCCCCCCCGAGGGGGAGCGACCACCGGGACAGCCGGACGGCCACCACTCCGTGCCCGCCAAGCTCCGCGCACTCGGTGATCATCCGGTCGATGGCCGTGTGCCGGGCCTGGTACCTGGCCTGCACCAGCGGGCCGAACGACCCTGATTCTTCCCGTCCGGACACCTGAGTCGCGGGCCGGGGCGGCGTCTGGGCAGCGGACGGCCGCCAGGTCCCGGGGCAGCTGTAGCCGGTGTACCCGACGGTGTAGACGGCGGCGCCGAACACCTGGCCGACGGGTTCGAAGCCCGCGCCGCGGATGGCCGCGAACTCATCAGCGGTCAGCGCGGACCCCCACGTTCCGCTGGACCGGATGCCCGCCATCCGAGCCCGGACGGCGGGCGGCAGCTGGTCGTTCACGCTGCCAGCCTAAGCTTCCGCTCTGCTGCGACACCGTGCCACGGCCAGCGGCCGTGCATTCATACATGACTATTGGTCATGTCTTTCACATGTTCTCGTCATTTGACGCATAGTTCGCTAGCGCTGAGACTAGCCAGTGAAGACGAACCCTCGAACATCCGAAAGGATTGACATGCCCGACCACGCACCGGTGCCCGCTGGGCGGCGGATTGCCCTGATCGCGCACGACAACAAAAAGCAGGACATGCTCGAGTGGGCCGAGTACAACCTGGACCTGCTCGCCGGCCATGAGCTATACGCGACGGCCACCACCGGTCATCTCCTGCAAGAGCAGCTCGCACTGCCGGTTACCTGCTTCCGCAGCGGCCCCTTCGGCGGTGACCAGCAAATCGGCGCCCGCATCGCAGAGGGCGAGATCGATCTGCTGGTGTTCTTCTGGGATCCGCTGGAGCCACATCCGCATGACCCGGACGTCAAGGCCCTGCTCCGGGTCGCGGTCGTCTGCAACATCCCGGTCGCCTGTAACCGGGCCACCGCGGATTTCATGATCTCCTCGCCGCTGATGAGCCGCATCCACCAGGAGTGGGACCCGGCGTCCAGCCAGGCCCGTCACAATCAGGCTGCCCTGACCGTGGCCCGGGCCAGTTGACACCTTCCGCACGTCAGCAGGCTTCCCGCAGGCTCGCAGCTATGCTGGTGACCGTCCGAAACGGTCGGGTGAAACCTAACCTTACCCATCTGCCCGGGGAGGCTTCGTGCCGCATTCCACCCTCAGTCCGGCTGATGCTGAGTCGCTCGGTGAGCCGGTGCGCCGCTTCATCGCGGAGCGTGTGATTCCGCTGGAGCAGGAGGCGTTTGCGGCTGGTGTGGATGACAAGCTGCGGGTCCAGCTGCAGGGGCTGGCCCAGGACGCGGGTGTGCTGGCTCCGCAGGCCCCGGCGGAGTACGGGGGTGGCGGAGCTGACTTCCTGACCAGCGCGGTGCTGCTGGAAGAAGCCGGCTACAGCCCGCTGGGGCCGCTGGCGCTGAACTGCGCCGCGCCCGATGAGGGCAACATGCACCTGCTGGCGGTGGTCGGCACCGCGGAGCAGAAGGAGCGGTACCTGCGGCCGCTGGTGGCGGGTGAGGTGCGGTCGTGTTTCGCGATGACCGAGCCGGCGCCGGGCGCGGGGTCGGACCCGGCCGCGCTGGCGTCGACGGCGCGGAAGGTCGCGGGCGGCTGGCTGCTGGATGGTGACAAGCATTTCATCACCGGCGCGGACGGTGCCGGGTTCGCGATCGTGATGGCCAGGTCCGGCGGGCCGGGGGCGCCCGAGGGCGCGAGCATGTTCCTGGTCGATGCGGATAATCCGGGCTGGCAGGTCGGGGACCGGATGCGGACCATCGATGCGGGGACGGTCGGCGGGCATTGCCAGGTGCGGCTGCGGGAGGCGTTCGTGGCCGATGAGGCGGTGCTGGGGGAGCCGGGGCGGGGGTTCGCTCATGCGCAGGTCCG
>PMOU01000599.1 GCA_003161205.1 Actinomycetota bacterium
CAGCTGGCAGCCAAGTCCGGACTCGCGCTCCAGCTGCCCCGGTTCGAGGACCTCACCGAGCTCATCAAGGAACCGACCGACAACGACGACGAGACGGGCGCACCCCGCGGACTTGCCGGATTCCGCGAAGAGTTCGAGCAACTCATGGCATCTAAGGAACTTGCCCATGTGCGGCGGGTCGCGGTCCTGGTCGACGACCTCGACCGGTGCTTGTCACGCACTGTCGTCGAAAGCCTCGAAGCAATCCGTCTGTTCCTGAGCGTGCCGAACATGGCCTTCGTTATCGCGGCCGACGAGGAGCGCGTCTCCGACGCCATCAAGGCCGAGTTGCCGGAGTGGAAAGCGCCTCAGGAGCACGAGCGGCCCGGCGGCAAGGACGCCCTGCCGCCCGAACCGCCGTCGAAGCTGTACCTGCACAAGATCGTGCAGACGACCGTCCCGCTACCGGCGCTCGGCGCGTTCGACACTGAGGCATACCTGCTGCTCCTCCAAGTGCAGAACCGGACCGTGGACCAGTTCACAGCCGAACAACTCGATGAGCTCATCGCCGAGTGCGGGCACCTCCGCGCCGTCGGCACGCTCGACGAGCTTAAGCCGCCCGAGGACACCAACGTGCAAAGCGAACTGGCGTTCGCGCACAAGATGACCGTCATCCTGTACCAGAAGCTGGCCGGCAACCCCCGGCGCATCAAGCGGTTCCTCAACGACATGAACGTCCGCCGCTCCATCGCAGCACGACGCGGCATCGAACTGGAGAACGAGGTCGTCGCGAAGCTGATGGTTCTCGAGGTGCTCCTCCCCGAGCAGTTCAAGGTTGTGCTCTCCTGGCTGCGCGGCGGCGAGCTCCGCGACCGCCTGACGGTCCTTGAGCGCATCGCGAACAACGCGGAGAGCGACACCACGGAAAACTCCGAGAACAAGCCGGCCACGGAGGCCCGCACCGGAGGCACCGAGAAGCCGGCAAACGAGGAACAGAAGGCTGACCAGCCGGATGCCTCGAAGGACACGACGACCAAGAAGACGGCCAAGGCTGCCAAGGAGACCTCCGCGAGGAAGACGGCGGCCGTGGCGGAGCAGTCCAAGGACGGCGTCAAGGACAGAGAGTCCGTCGGCGACGATCCGGTCGGCACCTCGATCGTCCCCACGACTCCCGACCCCGGCTTCCACGACGACCTCATCCGCTGGGCCAAGCTGGACCCGCTGCTCGCCGAGGTGAACCTGAGCCCCTACCTGCACCTCGCCGCGTCGTTCAGCGGAGACCTCCTCGTGAGCGACGACCTGCCCCAGCGGCTGCGCGATGTCGCTGCCCACCTCACAGTCACCGGTCCCATCGGCTCCGCGGCTTCTGACAAGCAGGCCGGACGTGTCCCGGTCGATGACGCCGCCACGCTCATCCGGTACTTCTCGCGCCTGGGTCGAGACCGCATCCCGGAGCAGCGCGGCGCAGTCACCGCCATCGGCCGACTCGCGGCCGCGCACCCGTCGCTGACCGGTGCCGCCCTCGAGGGCATCAAGCGCATCCCCGCCGAGCACCTCCAGGTCGGCACCGCCGTCCACATCCGTGGCCTCAAGCTCAAGGGCATCGAGGCCGTCATCGCCGACCTTGCCTCCCGAGCCTCCGGCACAGCAAAGAACGCACTGACCGCCCCCTCTGGCGCAAGGAACAGCTGATGGGAAGCAAGGACTCGTTCTCCGGTGGCGGCGGCAGCATCGGCAACGACCTGCGCGACGGCATCGACGACTGGCTCGACTCCCTCCCCGGAGGCACCGGCGGTGGAAGTGACACACCGCCGGACTCCGAACCAAGCAAACCCAGCCAGCCCGGCCAGCAGGACCCGGCCGCGCCCGGTCACGCCGGGAGCGGAGCGAAGCCCAAGCTGTCTCCCACCGCGCGCAGGGTCTTGCCGACCGCGGTGCTGTTTAAGACCTCCAGCGGCACCGGGTCCGGCTCACGCCGCGGGAAAGCCGCCCAGTTCACGAGGTCAGCCGCTTCGAGCTCCAGGGTCGCCGGCCGAGGCGCGGCGGCCGCGTACGCCTATCGGACTGGGAACGCCGACACGCTGCGAGAACTCGGACTCGACTACGAGGCGCTACGGTCCAACCCGAACGTCATCGACGTCGTCCACCAGATCGCGCAGAAGATCTGCAAGGACCTGTCGCCGGGCACGATCGACACCGAAGAACAGATCCGCATCGTCGCCGACATCGCCGAGTGGATCGTGACCACTGACGTTGACGGGAACCCACCCAGCCCCGCCGAGATCGCGGTCGAGACCCTCGCAGTCGTCCTTAACTGGGCCTACCTCACCACCACCGCAGCCGAACTGAACACCAAGGACCTCACCGGGAGCGGGCGCATCGCGTTCGAGGCGGACGTCCGCGCCGCATGCGAAGAGCTCGCCGCGCAGGCCGACCTGAGCCCGACCGGCGCGACACCGTCCGAACTCACAGCCGCTATCGAGCATGGCCTGGAGTTCCTCCAGGCGGTATACGAGGCCACCGATGAATGAGTTCGGACTCAAGTTCACCGTCCCCGGCAACCTGCCGAACAAGAACGCCGAACGAAACTTCTACTGGACCACCAGCGGCACCGGAAGCTTCATCACCGACCTCACCACGCGCCTCGGCGGTCTCGGCCCTGTCAACCTCATCAACGCCGACCTAGTGCG
>PMOU01000404.1 GCA_003161205.1 Actinomycetota bacterium
CACGCAGACAAAGAAGCCGAGTCGTTCCAGGCCGGCGCGGCCCGCAGCGGCACCCAGGCCGGCCCGTTCCAGGGCGCGCCGGAAGTCGCCCTCCTCCCCCTGGTCGCACAGGCCCGCGAGCCGGACGCCCAACCCGCGCGGGCCGAACAGGTCGAGAAAGTGGCCGATGTTGGTCGCGCCGCCCATCGGCACCACGAAAACGCCCTCGCCGCTCAGGTTCCGGCCGCGGCGCGCGGCCAGCGCGGTCAGGGCGGACTGGTCGCTCATGCCCTCCGCGAGGACCACCGTGCAGGAGCCGGCCGGACCGGCTCGCGCCCGCGCGGCGGCGGCAGCGAGCGCGGCGCTGCTGCCGCCCGCAGCCTCGGTCACCGCCGCGAGCCGGGCGAGCGACTGGTCGTCCACGGCCCCAGTTTCGCAGAGGACGGATAGAACGTCGTGGCCAGCGCGGGTCAGGCGGGCGCGGGTCAGGCGGGCGTGAAGAAATCGGTCAGCAGGGAGGCCAGCTCGGCGGGCGCTTCCTCGGCGATGTGGTGGCCGCAGTCGATGGACTGGCCGCGGACGTCATCGGCCCAGTCCCGCCAGATCGCGAGCGGATCACCGTAGAGGTCCTCTAGGTCGTCCTTGGCCGCCCACAGGAACAGCAGCGGGCAGCTGATCCGGCGGCCGGAGGCGTGATCAGCTTCGTCGTGCTGCCGGTCGATGCCCAGCCCGGCCCGGTAGTCCTCCATCATGGCGTGCACCGTGCCCGGGTCATGGATCGCGCGCCGGTAATCCTGGTAGGCCTCGGCGCCCAGCTGATCGGGCGTCGCGGAGTACCAGGCCTCCGGGTCGGCGTTGATGACCCGCTCGGCGGGCCGTTCGGTCTGGCCGAAGAAGAACCAGTGGTACCAGCGGGCCGCGAACCGGGCGTCGCAGCGGGCCAGGGCCTCGCCGATCGGTATCCCCTCCATCAGGCACAGCCGCCGCACCGCGTCCGGGTAGTCCAGCGCGACCCGGCGCGCGACGTACGTGCCGCGGTCGTGTCCGGCCAGGAAGAACTGATCGTGCCCGAGGATGCGCATCAGGGACACGCAGTCGGCGGCCATCGCGCGCTTGGAGTACGGGGCATGGTCGGGCGTGGTGGGCGGCTTGGACGACTCGCCGTAGCCGCGCAGGTCCGGGCACACCACCGTGAACCGCCGCGCCAGCACCGGCGCGACCCGGTGCCAGGTCGCATGGGTGCGCGGATGGCCGTGCAGCAGCAGGACCGCCGGGCCCGAGCCGCCCTGGCGCACCCGCAGCACGGCCTCGCCGGTGTCCACCCGGTCCAGCGTGAAGTTCTCGAACATGACCCCCCTCGACCGCGCCAGGTCCAGTGAACGAGCGCTGCGGTTACTGGCCGGCCAGCAATGCCGTGATGGGAGTGCTGGCGAGCCGGTAGCGGACCACCCGGCCGTCACGTTCGGAGATCACCGTCTGGCTGGCGCGCAGGTAGCGCAGCGTCTGGGAAACGGTGGCGTCGTTGATTCCCGTGGCGGCGGCGAGGTCGGAGACGCTGATCGGGCCAGCCGCCTTAATGCAGGTCAGGAGCGTGAGCCGGGTCGGATCGGCCAGTACGGCGAACTGCCGGGCGCGAGCTTGGATCACCTCGGGGCTGTCGAGAGCGGCGATGGCCTGGCAGATCCGCTCACCGTCGATGACGCGGTGGCCGGACCGTTCCGCGGGCAGGAGGTGCACCGCACCAGGATCCCACATCCCAGGGGCATCTGGAGTACGCACCACTACGGTTCACGCAGGCCGGGCTGTCGCCCTCACCTGCTGGCGGCTAGGCCGCGCCGAAGCCCACTGGACCGCCGACGTCGCGGCCGAACCGGCCCAGGCCCGCAGGCGGGGGACCGGGTGCCCGGTGCGCGTGGCGGTTGAGGGGGTCCGGCCAGCGGGCATGGTGGTGTTTGCCTCCATGCGGACGGGGGGTTTTCCGGATTGCCGGCGAGCCAGGACGCCAGGTACCCTGCCGCTAGAGGCAGTGCACCACCTGCCCGCTTCCGAGCCAGCGACCGGCCCGCGCCGACGATGGCCGCGAGGACAAGGGTCTACGACTCGTGTGCATCTTCTGGTCATGCCATTCACCGTGGCGGGCAGACGCGGGCCGACCCGCCAGGAAGACATCATCATGACTCAGGACAAGGCGCGGAAGAGCGCCACCCGCCAGCGCATGGCCAAAACCGGCGAGCCCTACTGTGAGGCCCGGCGGATGGCCGGGGCCGAAGAGAACCCGGGCGAGGCTGGGTCGGCGATGCCGCCCCGGGCAGGGACACCGCCCGAGGCAGAGATGCCGCGGGAGGCGGAGACTCGGCCCGGAGCGGAGACGCCGCGGGAGGAAGACTGGTACGCCCGGATGGCCGACGAGGCCGGCCTCAGCGTGGCCGAGGTCCGGGCCCAGGAGATCGCGGCGCAGGCCCAGGTACAGGCGGCGGAGGCCAGCGAACGGGCCGAGCGGGCGCGAGAGCGGGCGGAGCGAGCTAGGGAACGGGCCGAGCAGGCGGAAGAGGCGGCCATGATGGCGCACGAGGCCGCCGACCTGGCCGCCGAGGCTGTGGCGATGACCCGCGACTGGGCCGACCCACACGAGCAGGAACAGACGCAGCGGCGGGCGGACCAGGCGCGCGCCGCGGCGGACGAGGCGCAACAGCGGGCCGACGTGGCCGAGCAGGCCGCCGACCGGGCCGAGGAGGTAGCCGGCGAAGCGGAGGAAGCGGCCGAGGAGGCGGAGGGATTCGCGGCTGAGGCGCAGGAGAGAGCCGGAGAGCTCGGCGACGGGCCGCACGAGCATGTCCGGCGGGCGCACCGGGTGCAGTGGACCGACGGACGACGGGACCATCCGGGCTCGGACCATCCGGGCTGGGACCATCCGGAGCCGCCCGAGCCGCCGGAACCCCCGGAGCCGCCGCGGCATCCTGGACACCCGAGGCATCCGGGCTATCGGGAAGGTCCAGGTCGTCCGGGGGGTCCCGGGTCGAGGGCTGACCACCATGGGGACCCGGGCGACTGGCTTGCGGATCGGGTCGGCCTGGTCCTGCAGCGGTTCGGCCGGCTCCAGGAACGGGCCGAGGAGATGGTGAGCCGAGCCGAGCGGATATTCGGGCCAGCCCCCCAGGAGTCCACACCCCCGGCTGAACCAGGCTCGCCGGATTCAGGCTGAGCGGCTTGACCTCGGGATCCCGCCTCCCGGCGGGACCCCGAGGGCCAGGACGGCTGTGTCGTCCTGGCAGCCGTCGCCGAGGCTCTCCAGGAGAGCGATGATCGCGGTAACCGCAGCGGCGGCGGTGCTCGGGGCCAGATCCCTGGCGAAAGCACGGAGAGCTTCGTCGCCGTAACGCCCGGACTGGTCCGTGGTGGGAGCACGGGCCTCGGTCAACCCGTCGGTGAAAAGGAGCAACGTGTCGCCGGGGTGCAGGCGGAACGTGGTGCTGGCGAAAACGACATCGGCCCAGACCCCGATCAGCGGACCGAGCGGCATCGGCAGGTAGTCGGCGGTGCCGTCGGCGCGCATGAGCAGCGGAGCGGGATGCCCGCCGCGGGCGAGCGTCACGGTGAAGCCATCGCCGTCGGAGGTGAGCACGCCGAAGATCACGGTGCAGAAGCTCCGGTCGTCGTGCAGGTACTGCTCGTGCAGGGCCGTGTTCACGGTGCGCAGCACGGTGGCGGGGTCGGCGTCGTAAACCGCGGCGGTGCGCAGGGTGTAGCGGATCAGGGAGGTCAGCGCCGCCGCGGGGGCGCCCTTGCCGCACACGTCGCCGAGGAACAGGCCCCAGCTGAGCCCGCTGAGCGGGAACAGGTCGTAGAAATCCCCGCCGAGCTCGTCCGGCGACGCGGCGTAGTAGTGGGCGGCCGCGTCCAGGCCCGGCACCNNTAAGCGCGGCGGTCCCTGGCGTCGAAGATCGTGGTGCGGATGAGGATGGGTTCTCCGGCGGCATCGGCCTTGACCGCGGAGGTGACCAGCACGGGCAGGCGGGTGCCGTCGGCGGCCTGAAGTTCCAGGGCCACGCCGCCGACCTTGCCCTGCATGCTGAGCAACGGTGCGAGATGGGTCTCGTAGTACAGCTTGCCGCCGACATTGAGGAGGTCAGGGAAGGAACGGCGGCCGACGAGTTCGTCCCGGCTATATCCGAGCCAGCTCAGCAGCGTTTTGTTGACCTTGGCGATCCGTCCGTCCAGCAACGTCGACAGATAACCGCAGGGCGCGTTTTCGTACAGGTCCTCGGCATTATCCTCGAGCAGCGAGGAGAAGGCCGCACGGTCCGTCTCGCCGCCGGGAGCCACGGCCGCCGGATCTATAGATCCGTCCCGGTGGTCCTGGTCACGGCCCATCGTCGACCGCGAAAGACCTGATCGCCGCGACGGTCGCGGCCGGGGCACTCAGATGCGGGCAGTGACCGGTCGCTGGCAGCGTGACCAAGGTGCTGGCCGGGATCTGGGCCTGCACGTACGCTCCGACCTCGAGGGGCGCGATCACGTCGCTGGAGGATTGCAAGATCAGCGTGGGCACCGTGACCCGGGCCAGATCGGCCCGGTTGTCCGACAGGAACGTCGTCCGGGCGAAGACCCGCGCCGCCTGCGGGTCGGTGCGGCAGAAGCTATTGGTCAGTTCCTGGCCGAGTTCCGGGCGTTCGGGATTGCCCATGATCACCGGGGCCATCGCCGCGGACCAGCCGAGATAGTTGCTTTCCAGCGATTCAAGCAGTTCATCGATATCGGGCTTGGAGAAACCGCCCCGGTAGCCGGCATCGTCGATATAGCGCGGAGAGGGGCCGATAAGGATCAGCTTGCGGAACCGCTCCGGCTCGGCGATGGCCGCCAGGACGCCCATCATGGCGCTGACGGAATGTCCGACGAACACCACATCGTTCAGCTCGAGTTCGTGGCAGATCCGCAGGATGTCGTCGGTGTAGCCGTCCAGCGTGGCGTACCGCTCCGGCTGCCAGGCCGACGGCTCGGCCTGACCCGAACCCACATGGTCGAACAGCACGAGCCGGAAATCCGCGGCCAGGGCGGGCGCAACCAGCCGCCACATGTTCTGATCACAGCCGAAACCGTTGGCGAGCATCATCAGCGGCTTGTCCGCACGGCCCGTGAGCAGGACGTTATTCCTGCCGCCGACCCGGACGTCATCCATAACGGCATCTTCTCATCCGCCGCGCCGCAGGAGGCCAACGCCGGCCAGCCCGCGGCCTGCTGCGGCACGAGGACCGGGAGGTGGCGTTCGTCAGGTCGACACCAGGTCGCAGACGAAGATCAGGGTCTCGCCGGGCGCGATGGCAGTCCCGGCGCCGCGGTCCCCGTAGGCCATGGCCGGGGGGATGATCAGCTGGCGCCGGCCGCCGACCTTCATGCCCTGCAGGCCCTGGTCCCAGCCCTGGATGACCCGCCCGGCGCCAAGCTCGAACTGCAGCGGATCGCCTCGGTTCCAGCTCGCGTCGAATTCCTCGCCGGTAGAATAGGCGACCCCCACATAGTGCACCTGGACCGTGTCGCCCGGGTTCGCCGCGGCGCCGTTACCTTCCCAGATATCGGTGATCTGAAGCTCAGCCGGCGGCTCGCCGCCGGGAAAGTCGATCTCGGGCCTGCCGATGCTCATACCTGCCTCTTTCGGTAGCTGGTGGCGACGCGCGCTCGGCCGCGCCGCGGCGGACCCACGCGGTTCGCGCGGGAAGCTGTGTGCCCCACGTGGGATGAGGCCGTCAACGCCAGACGTCAGGTTATGCGCCCCCGGGCTGTTCTGGACCGCCGAACGCGAGGTCCGGCGGATGTTGTCACCGGCTGGTGACCCGAAGGTAATAACCGTCCGGATCGATGATGCGGAAGTGCGTCAGCCCCCAGGGCCGGTTCGCCAGATCCTCCTCCAGCGGCCACCCGGCCGCCACGACCCGATCGCGTTCGGCGGCGACATCATCCACCTCGAGCACTATTTCCAACCCCGGTTGGCGGCCGCCGGACTGGGCGGGCGTCCGGGACGGACCTTCGGGCGGCGCCGGCCGGCACCGCACCCCGCTGCATCGATACATAGGCGATCGGCTCATGACGCTGATCCTTGGTTACGGCAAAGCGCAGCACCCGGGTGTAGAAGTCAACGGTCACATCGAGGTCGGCGGGAAAGATCTCAAACCGCAGCGTCATCTCCATCACCGGATGGTCGCATACCGGAGCTTCGCGCCTGGAGAGTGCAGTTTGGATGCGGGCCGTCGGGCCGCGCGTGGGCCGCGCCATCCTTGCCGCCAAGCTGACGCTAACATCCGGGGCTGAAGGTGACCCGGCTATGATCGGTCGATGCGCCCGCCCCGGGGCGGGCGCGGGGGCATGGTGGAGGGAAGAGCGCAGGTGACATCGACGTCTCATGCGGCGCTGCTGCGACAGGGGGCCAGGGCCGTGGCGGCCGGGCGGGTGGCGCTTGGGCTGACCGCGCTGGCGTGGCCTTCGGTGCCGGCCCGTCCGTGGGTGGGCGCAGCAGCGGATGACGTGGCCGCCCGGGTGTTCGGGCGCGCGCTGGGAGCGCGTGACCTCGCCCTGGGGCTGGGCGCGCTGGCCGCCTTGCAGAGTCCGGCCGACCAGCCCGGATCAGCCTCGGCATGGGTCGCCGCGGGCGCGCTCTCCGATGCTCTCGACGTGGTGGCCAGCCTGTCGTCGTGGCGCGAACTGCCACGGGTAGGCCGGTGGCTGGTCGTCGTATCGGCCGGCGGCGCCGCCCTCGCGGGAGCCGCTGGCGCCCTCGGCGTGCGGCCGGACCGCAGCGGAAACCAGGTTGACGCCGGACCCCTGGGGAACCCGGGCTGACGCCGGACCCCTGGGGAACCCGGGCTGACGCCGAACCGCGAGGAAGGCCGGGCTGACACCGGACCGCGGCGGCTAGGCGGGATCGGGAGCAGGGAGCTCTGGTTCCACTACGTCGGCCACGATGCAGGTGATGTTGTCGGGGCCGCCGCCGTCGATGGCCAGCGCGATGAGGTCCTTGGCGGCCTGATCCGGATCGCTGACGGTGAGCAGCACCTGGGTGATGGACCCGGCGTCGGCGACCTGGTGCAGGCCATCGGAGCAGAGCAGGTAACGATCGCCGAGGCGAGCCTCGCGCAGCTGCAGGTCGGGCTCGGAGCGGCCGGCCCCCAGCGCTCGCAGCAGCAGCGAACGCTGCGGATGCGAGGCAACTTCGCCGGCCGTGATCTTGCCGTCGTCCAGCAGGGACTGGACCATCGTGTGGTCATGGGTGATCTGGAACACCTCGCCGTCGCGGACCAGGTAGGCCCGCGAGTCGCCGATGTGCACGAGCCCCAGCTGCGAGCCCGACCACAGCAGCGCGGTCAGCGTCGTGCCCATGCCCAGCAGCGACGGGTCGTCCCTGATGATGTCGCGCAGCGTGCTGCTGGCGCGGCGCACCGCATGATCGAGGGCGTTGAGCAGCTCGCCGGCCGGCACGTCGGTGTCCAGCGGCCGCAGCGCCTCGATCACGGCCGCGCTGGCCACCTCGCCGCCCGCATGGCCACCCATCCCGTCGGCGACCGCGAGCAGGCGGGCACCGGCGTAGGCGGAGTCCTCGTTGTCCGCGCGACGCAGGCCGATGTCGGACTGCACTCCGCAGCGGACGGCGAGCGTCCCCTGAGCATCGGGCATGACAGTGTCCTTTCCTACAGAGGTAGCCGATGAGGAACGCCGCGAGCTCGCGCCGGGCCGCGGTCTCGGCCTCGACCCGGTCCCAGTACGCGGCCAGCTCGGCCGCGGCCCGGGCTCGCGGCATCGTGCTCACCGCGCGGATACTGGCCAGTGGCATGCCCAGCCGGCGCAGCCACGCTACCAGCCGGGCCTGCTCGAGCTGCGCCGGATCGTAGCGCCGGTACTGCGACACCGGATCGACTTGCGCCGGACGCAGCAGGCCGAGCTCGTCGTACAGGCGCAGCGCCTTGCGGGATAGCCCCGACGCCCGGGCGAACGCCCCGCTGGCCATCAGCTCCACCGTGCCCTCCTCATACCGGGCGGGTAGCCCGGCGACATCAGCCTCAGGCATGCCCTAGGGGCGAGGTCAAACCGTGCCGTCGCTGGGGCAAGAGTACGGCCGCAGACGGCTCCCCCGCGGCCGGTATCTCAACGGGCCGGGATACCTCAACGGGCCGGGATACCTCAACGG
>PMOU01000444.1 GCA_003161205.1 Actinomycetota bacterium
ACGCCGCGCGCGGCGAGCTTGTCGCGCAGCCCGTACAGGTCCAGTCCGAGCTGGCCGTCGGCGAGGGCCTTACGGCTCTGCTCTTCCTTGGCCACCCGGGCCCGCGCGGCGGCCAGCGCCGCTTCGACGTCGCCGCGCGGCACGCATACCACCCCGTCGTCGTCCGCGATGATCGCGTCCCCGGGCCGGACGATCTGCCCGCCGACGGACACCGGCACGTTGACCGCGCCCGGCGTCTCCTTGACCGTGCCCTGGGCGCTCACCGCCGCCGACCAGACCGGAAACCCCATCGCGCGCAGTTCGGCCACGTCGCGCACGCCCGCCTCGATGACCAGCCCGCGGACTCCGCGCGCGGCCAGCGAGGTCGCCAGCAGCTCGCCGAACATCCCGTCCGTGGAAGGCGAGGCCGTCGTCACCACGAGCAGGTCCCCGGCCTGGCACTGCTCAGCCGCCGCGTGGATCATCAGGTTGTCGCCCGGCCAGCACAAGGCGGTCACGGCGGTCCCGCCGACCCTGGTCCCGTCCTGGATCGGGCGCAGCCCTGGCCCGAGGTACCCGGCCCGGCCGATCGCCTCGTGCACGGTGGCCACGCCGAGCTCGGCGAGTGAATCCACGACGGCCAGGTCCGCCCGCGAAATCCCGGTGACGATCACGTTGCGCATCAGCTCAGCCTGCCCGTCACGTGCGGGAATACCCTCATGTAGACGCCCATGAACTGCGTGGTACTCACCAGACTTCCTCCTGGGTATCGAGCCCCCGTTTGTCGAGCCCTTGTTCGTTGAGCCCCCGTTTGTCGAGCCTCTGTTCGTTGAGCAGGGCCGCGATGACGCTGCGCAGGTGGCGACGTGTCGCCGCCTCCGCCTCGGCCGGCCGCCGGCCGGCGATGGCGGAGATGATGGCCAGGTGCTGGGGCAGCGAGGCCTGCGGGCGGCCCGGGCGCAGCGACAGCTGGAACCGGTGCCGGACCAGCTGCCCGTTGAGCCGCTCGAGCAGCGCCGCCGCCACCGTCTGACCGGAAATCTCCCGCACCAGCCGGTGCAGCTCGTGGTTGAGCGCCGAGTACTTCAGCGTCTCACCGTCCGCGACGCTGCGCTCGAGCTCCTCGCCCAGTTGCCTCAGCCGCCGGGCCTGCGGCTCGGTGACCCGCTCGGCGGCCTTGGCCGCGCACAGTCCCTCCAGCGCCATCCGGCACTCGGTGATCGCGACCGCCTCGTCGATGCTGATGACCCGCACCCGCGCGCCGCGGTTCGGTATCCGCTCGACGAGCCCCTCCGCCGTCAGGTCGAAGAGCGCCGCACGCAGGCTGGCCCGCGTCACGGCGAGCATTCCGGCCAGCTCTTCCTCAATCAGGCGCTGCCCCGGTGCCATGTCACCGCCCAGGATCGCCTCTCGCAGCCGCTCCACGGCCATCCGCCGTCCCGCCTCGCCGCTGACCGGTCCCGTCCCAGCATCCCCGGCGTGGTACGTGCCCCCGGCATCCCCGGCGTCGCCCAGCCCTCGCACATGGCGATCCTAAAAATACCCAACAAAATTGTCAACAATCAAGCGAGGGACCAGCCTCCGTCTTCCGGCGCCGGGTGAACCCACCCAGCAGAACTCACCGTCCGTCCGGAAGCTCCGCCATGCGCGGTTCCCAAGTCCTGATTACCCGGCGCGCGGGCGGCTCACCTGGCCGAGGAACAACGGCAGGCCCGTCGCCGAGTGGATGATGGCGAACAGGAACGGCCGGTCGGTGACCATGGTGACCGGCGGCGGTGACCGGAACGCGGCCATGGCCCGCATGCTCACCGCGGTCGCCGCCGCCGCTTCCGTGCCGTGCTCGTCGACGTCGAGGTAAGCCTTGTGCGCGACCGCGCTAATCCGCAGCGGCGCGGCGCCGGTAATTCCGCTGAAATCGGCGTCGCTGAACGCCGCTTTGATGCCGAGCCGACGCAGGACCGGGATGAGGTCGAAGGCCGCCTCCAGCCGGAACCGCGGCATCGACAGCGTGACCTGGTGCCTGGCCGTCCCGGCGAGCACGCCGCCCAGGCCGCCGTCGGCGATCGTGGCGCGCAGCGCCGCCAGCGGCCCGTCGGGCAGGACCACGGCCATCGCGAGGCCGCCGCCGGCGTAGGGCAGCAGGACCGTCTGGTATCCGTCACCGCGGACGTAGGCGCGCGAGGCGGTGCCGCGCATCATCCGCACGGTCATGGCCGGCCGGTCCGGGCCGTCCGGGTAGAACGGCGCGTCGCCGGTCCCGCCCTCGGGAAAGGGGTTCGCCCACGCTGCCTTCAGGTACACCGCACTCGCGAGCACCAGCCTGGTCAGCGCGCCGATGGCACCGGACGGCAGCAATCCGGTGATCTTCCCCCCGGTCTGCTCGGCGATCACCCGGTTGATCTCGCCGCGCGCCGCCTCGGGCGCCCGGGCGAAGTCGGCCTCGGCGAACGTAGCCGCGTCGCTCAGCCGGGCGGTGAACTCCGGCCGCACGGGCAGCCCGGACTGGACCCATACGGTCTGCGGGGCCCGGAACGTCGCGGACCCAGCCGCCGTTACCTCGCGCAGGACGGCCGCCAGCCAGCGCAGTCCGTCGGCCGCCGCGTCCGCCGGTTCCTTTAGCTGCGCCCCCTGCAGGTGCAGGGCACTGGCCATCTCCGCCGCCGTGGTGCCGCCCGCCCCGCACAGGGCCAGCCGCAGAGCGCTGGCCACGCTGACGGGGGAGAAGATCGTGTCGGTGCTGTCCTGCGCCAGTATCCGGTACATGTCCGCGCCGAACGCGTCGTCGGCCGCCGCCGACGCACGCGCCGCGCCTATCAGGGCTTGCTCGTCGGGCATCGCCATGTTGCTTCCCCCTCACCACCGGATCACACACCGACGATGGTCCATCGGCGTCGTTGCCACCACGACGATGGACCATCGGTGTGGTTGGACCAGGGGAATGCCGGGTCCGCGTTAGGCTGCAGCAGTGAGTGGACTCGAGGAATTCGCCCGGCTAGTCGCCGGGGATCACGGTCTGGTCGTGGTGTCCACGCTGCGCCCGGACGGGACGATCCAGTCGTCGGTGGTTAACGCGGGCGTGCTTCCGCATCCCGTCACCGGAGCCCAGGTCGTCGGCCTGGTGAGCCGCGGTGACGCCCACCGGGTGGCTAACCTGCGGGTCCGGCCGCGCGCCACGGTCGTCGTCCGGGCGGGCTGGGAGTGGGCCTCCGCGGAGGGCCCGGTCGAGCTGGCCGGACCCGACGACCCGATGCCCGGAGTGGACGCGGAGCGGCTGCGCCTGCTGCTGCGGGAGATCTTTACCGCCGCGGGCGGGACGCACGACGACTTTGATACCTATGACCGGGTGATGGCGCAGGAGCGTCGCGTGGCCGTCCTAGTGACCCCCGAACGGGGCTTCACCCGTCCCCGAGGCTGACGGGCTCAGGAGCTGAGGGGCTCAGGAGCTGAGGGGCTGAGGGCTGATCAGGGGATTCCTGCCGGAGACCCCTAGGCTGGACCAATGCCTAGCGAACCCGAACGCCCCCTGAACACCGAACGACGCAGCATCGAGCTGCCCGACGGGCGCAAGCTCGACGTGCTTACCGCCGGCCCGTCCGACGGCCTGCCACTGGTGCTGCACGAGGGCACTCCCGTCGGGCTCGTCCTGTACCCGCCGACGGTGCGGGCGGCCGAGGCGTACGGCCTGCGGGTCGTCCTGGCCGCCAGGCCCGGCTACGAGGGATCGACGCCCAGGCCCGGGCGGTGGGTCGCCGACGTGGCCGCGGACACCGCCGCGGTCCTGGATGAACTGGGCGCGGATACCTTCCTCACGGTCGGCTGGTCCGGCGGCGGACCGCACGCGCTGGCCTGCGCCGCGGTCCTGCCCGGGCGCTGCCTGGCGGCCGCTTCCATCGCCGGGGTCGCGCCCTACCGGGCGAACGGACTCAACTGGCTGGCCGGCATGGGTCAGGAGAACGTCGACGAGTTCGGTGCCGCCGTCCAGGGCGAGGCGGCGCTGACCGCGTTCCTCGATAGCGCCGCGGCCGCGGTGGGCACCGTCACCGGTGCCGACGTGGCTCAGGCGCTCGGCGGCCTGGTCATCGCCGCCGACCAGGCGGTCCTCACCGGTGAGTTCGCGGACCATGTCGCGGCCAGCCTGCGGGCCGGGCTGAGCACGGGCATCGCGGGCTGGCGGGACGATGACCTGGCGTTCACCACGGACTGGGGTTTCTCTTTCGACGGGGAGACCCCCGCCGCGCCGGTCGCCATCTGGCAGGGCGACCAGGACAAGATGGTCCCGTTCGCGCACGGCCAGTGGCTGGCCGCGAACATCCCCGGCGCCCGCGCTCACCTGCTGCCTGGCGCGGGTCACTTGTCCCTGACCGTCAGCTCCCTGGACCGCATCCTCGGTGACCTCCTCGACCTGGCCGGCCTGGACCCTGAACCCCGGAAACCCTGAAACCGTGGAACCCCGGAAACCGATGAGTTCCCGCGCGCCCCGTGGTCTAGGTTGAGCAGGTTACAACCCGGCAGGAGGCAGGGCATGGGCAAGATCGTGGTGTCGGAGTTCATCTCGCTGGACGGGGTCTTCGAGGACCCGGGCGGGTCCGAGGGCTCCGAGCACGCCGGGTGGTCGTTCACGTTCGACAGCGGCGAGGAAGGGCGCAAGTTCAAGCTCGATGAGCTGATGGCGTCCGACGCCCAGCTGCTCGGCCGGGTCACCTACGAGGGCTTCGCCAAGGCCTGGCCGTCCATGACGGACCCCATCGGGTTCGCCGACAAGATGAACGGCATGCCGAAATACGTCATCTCCTCGACCTTGCAGCACCCGACCTGGGAGAACTCGACCATTCTCAGCAGCACCGAGGGCGTGGCCGAGCTCAGGGATCAGTACGAGGGCGACATCTTGATCGCGGGCAGCGGCACGCTCGTGCGCGAGCTCACCGGGCTGGGCCTGATCGACGAGTACCGCCTGATGGTTTTCCCGCTGATCCTCGGCACCGGCAAGCGCCTGTTCGACGGGGCCAAGATGACCAGGCTGAAGCTCGCCGATGTCACCCCGGTCGGCACCGACGGCGTGACCATCCAGCGCTATACGCTCGCCTAGTGACGCAGATGCAATCAGGGGATAAGCAGGCTCAATCGGGGATCAAGCAGGCGCAAGCCGGCGGCAAGCAGGCTCCGTCAGTCGACCAGCGCATCGCTGATGAGCTCGGCGTGGCGGTCCGGCAGGTCACCGCGGCGGTGGAGCTGCTCGACGGCGGCGCCACCGTGCCGTTCATCGCCAGGTACCGCAAGGAAGTCACCGGCACGCTCGACGACGCCCAGCTGCGAACGCTCGACGAGCGGCTGCGCTACCTGCGCGAACTCGACGAGCGCCGGGACGCGATCATCGCCGAGATCNNCTGGAAGACCTGTACCTGCCCTACAAGCCCAAACGCCGGACCAAAGCCCAGATCGCCCGCGAGGCCGGCCTGGAGCCGCTGGCCGACCTCCTCCTGGCCGACCCCGGCAAAGACCCGCAGCAAGAGGCCGTCAGCTTCGTCGACAAAGGGAAAGGCGTCGACGACCAAGCCCAGGCCCTGGACGGCGCCCGCGCGATCCTGGTCGAGCGGTTCGGCGAGGACGCGGACCTGCTGGGGGAGCTGCGGGAGGCGATGGCCGCCCGCGGCACGCTGAGCTCGCAGGTCCGGGCCGGCCAGGAGGAAAAAGGCGCCAAGTTCGCCGACTACTTCGAGTTCAGCGAGCCGTTCGCGCGGCTGCCTTCACACCGCATTCTCGCCCTGTTCCGGGGCGAGAAGGAGGAGATCCTCGACCTCACCCTGGAGCCGGGGACCGACGACGCCCAGAACGAGGCCCGCATCGCCGAGCGCTTCGGCATCCGCGACGAAGGCCGTCCCGCCGACCCCTGGCTCAACGCCGCCGTGCACTGGGCCTGGCGCACCCGCATCCTGGTGCACCTGAGCGTGGACATCCGGGTCCGCCTCTGGCAGCGGGGAGAGGACGAGGCGGTCCGCGTCTTCGCCGCCAACCTGCGCGACCTGCTGCTGGCCGCCCCGGCCGGCGCGCGGACCACGATCGGCCTCGATCCCGGGTTCCGCACCGGCGTGAAGGTCGCCGTCACCGACGCCACCGGCAAGGTGCTCGGCACCGCCACGATCTACCCGCACGAGCCGCACCGGCGCTGGGACGAGGCCATCGACGTCCTCGCGAAGCTCGCGAAGGCGCACCACGCGGACCTCGTCGCCATCGGCAACGGCACCGCCTCGCGCGAGACGGACCGGCTGGCCGCCGAGCTGATCAAGCGCCACCCCGAGCTCAAGCTCACCAAGGCGGTGGTGTCCGAAGCCGGCGCGAGCGTGTACTCGGCGTCCGCCTATGCCTCCCAGGAACTGCCCGGCATGGACGTCTCGCTCCGCGGCGCGGTGTCGATCGCGCGGCGGCTGCAGGATCCGCTGGCCGAGCTGGTCAAGATCGACCCGAAGTCGATCGGCGTCGGCCAGTACCAGCACGACGTGGCCGAGGGCAAGCTGTCGCACTCCCTGGACGCCGTGGTCGAGGACTGCGTGAACGCGGTCGGCGTCGACCTGAACACCGCCTCCCAGCCGCTGCTGGCCCGGGTCTCAGGGATCACCGGAAACCTGGCCACCGCGATCGTGGTCCGCCGCGACTCCGAAGGCCCGTTCAGCACCCGCCGGCAGCTGATGGCCGTGCCCCGGCTGGGTCCCAAGGCCTTCGAGCAGTGCGCCGGGTTCCTGCGCATCCGCGGCGGCGACGACCCGCTCGACGCCTCCGGCGTGCATCCCGAGGCCTATCCCGTGGTGCGCCGCATCCTGGCCGCGACCGGCAGTGCCGCCGGCGACCTGATCGGCAGCACCGCCGTGCTCCGTGGCCTGCGGCCGGAGAAGTTCACCGACGACCGGTTCGGGCTGCCGACCGTCACCGACATCTTGCGGGAGCTGGAGAAGCCCGGCCGCGACCCGCGCCCCGCGTTCACCACCGCGACGTTCGCGGAGGGGGTCGAGAAGATCGGGGACCTGGAACCCGGCATGGTGCTCGAGGGCATGGTCACCAACGTGGCCGCGTTCGGCGCGTTCGTGGACGTCGGCGTGCACCAGGACGGCCTGGTGCATGTGTCCGCCATGTCGCGGAATTTCGTCTCCGACCCGCATGCGGTGGTCAAGTCCGGCGACGTGGTGCGGGTCAAGGTGCTTTCCGTCGACGTTCCCCGCCACCGGATCTCGCTCACGCTGCGGCTGGACGACGAAGGGCCGCGCCAGGCGGGCGGCCGTGACCGCCCCGAGGCCCGACCCAAGGACCCGTCAAGCCCATCCAGCCGAACGGGCAGTGGTTCCACCCCCCGGCCCAGCCCTCGCCGCTCCGGCGGCGGTGACCGCAGGGGTGAAACCCCCACCACCCCGGACAGCGCGCTCGCCGACGCCCTGCGCCGGGCCGGCCTGGCCCCTAAAATCCCCAAAACCCCCAAAGCCCCGGCACCGCCGAAGAGCCGCGGCGATCGTCCCGGCCGCGGCTAACCTTTAGTCCCCGGGGAATACTCGCGCGCGCGATGGCCTTGCCGCCCGATAGCATCGGGTAACCCGTTCTGTCCGAAGATAAAAGGAGCACACCGTGTCCAGCCAGCAGCTTCGTATCACCCTCGCAGGTCGCGAGCATGTGGTCGAGGCTGGCACGACGGCGGGCGCGGTTCTTACCGGCGGCCGGGACGTCATCGCGGCCCGGGTCAACGGTGAGCTGCGGGATCTGGCTTACCAGGTCACCGACGGGGATGTCGTCGAGCCGGTGGAGGTGGCCAGCGACGACGGCCGGTACATCGTGCGGCATTCCACCGCGCACGTCATGGCGCAGGCCGTGCAGGAGCTGTTCCCGCAGGCCAAGCTGGGTATCGGCCCGCCGGTGGAGAACGGTTTCTACTACGACTTCGACGTCGATCGTCCCTTTACCCCCGAAGACCTGAAGGCGATCGAGGCGCGGATGCGCCAGATCGTCAAGCAGGGCCAGCGGTTCTCCCGGCGCGTCGTGACCGACGAGCAGGCCGCCGAAGAGCTCGCCGCCGAGCCGTACAAGCTGGAGCTGATCGGCCTGAAGGGCCACGCAAGCGGCTCAGCTCCTTTCGAATCGGGCGAGTCGGTCGAGGTCGGCGCCGGGGACGGAACCGAGCTGACCATCTACGACAACCTGGATCCGGCCAGCGGCGCGCTGTGCTGGAAGGACCTGTGCCGCGGCCCGCACGTCCCGAC
>PMOU01000015.1 GCA_003161205.1 Actinomycetota bacterium
GGCGCGGTGACGGTGGCGAGCAGGCCGGCGGGCAGTTCGTTGCCCGGTCCCATCACCTGAGCCTCATAGGCCAGCGTCTGGGCCACGGCTTCCAGCTGCGGCCAGAACGGCTGGGCCCGCATCGCCGCCACCGTGTCCGGCGTGGCCTGGACGGCCGCCACCATGAACAGCTCGACCGCCTCCGCGCGCCGCCCGTCGCTGACCAGCTTGTGCAGCTGCGACGCGAAGCCGGCCGGCAGCTCCGGGGCGGAGTCGTCGACGTGATAAGGCGGCTCCCACAAGGCCAGCCGTGAGATGGCCGGGTTTACCGCCGCGGCCCGCAGGGCCCGCGCGGGGCCTGAGGACCCGCCGAATACCGCGGCCGACCCGCCGGCCGCCGCGATCACGGCGGCCAGGTCCTCGATTTCCCGTTCCACCGCGTAGGGCGGCGTGTCCCCGCTATCGCCGTGGCCGCGGCGATCGTAGTTGAACACGGTGAACCACCGGGCCAGGCCGGCCGCTATCGCCGACATCACCGGATCGGCCCGGTCCATCAGGGCCCCCTGGACCAGGACGACGGCCGGCCCCGCGCCGGACCTGTCATAGCCGATGACCGTGCCGTCGGCAGAGGTCACCCGGCCGGCTTTAGCAGAGGTCACGCCGGCTCGACCAGGCAAAGCGCTTCCCAGTGGTGCCCGTCCAGGTCGGCGAAGCCGCGCTGGTAACGGCCACCGTCGTTGCGCGGCGCACCGAAGGAGCGGGCGCCCGCCGCCTCGGCTTTGGTGGCCAGCTCGTCCACCTGCGCGGCTGTCTCCACGCCGAGGACGAGGATCACCTCGGTGCTCGCGGTCGCGTCGGCGACGTCCTTGCTCACGTAGGAGGCGAACGCCGTCTCGGTGAGCAGCATCACCTGGGTGTGCTCGCTGATGATGACCGACGCCATGTCGTCGGTCATGCCGTAGAACGCCAGGCCGAGATCGGTGAAGAAGGCCTGGGACCGGCTGAGGTCTTTCACCGGCAGGTTGACGAAAAGCTTGGTGGGCATCTGTCGCTCCGTCCGCAGGGAACCGTCCGGGCCGGGCGGCCGCGAACCCCTTCAGTCTGGTGCTCACCCGCGGTCATGGTCTTGCCATCCGCTGCCACCCGGTTGACTATCCCTGCCACGTCCGCCGCGTCCGGCGAGTCGCGGCAGAAAAGGTCAGGCCGACGGCAGCAGACGGGAACGGCGGTACTCGGCCGGCGGCTGGCCGTAGGTGCGCCGGAAGAGCCGGCTGAAGTGGGCCGAGTCCGGCAGGCCCCACCTGGCCGCGACGGCGCTCACCGGCACGGTGCCCAGCGCCGGATCGGCCAGGTCCGTGCGGCATCGTTCCAGCCGCCGGTGCCTGATCCAGCCGGCCACCGTCGTGCCCTGCGTCTCGAACAGCCGGTACAGGTACCGCACCGAGATGAAATGCGCTGCCGCGACCGGGGCCGGAGCCAGGCCGGCGTCGCCCAGGTGGTCCTCGATGAAGGCGTGGATACGCAGCAGCAGCGTCTGTTCCCTGGCCTGCGCGGACAGCGATCCGGCTTGATCAGCGCGTTCGGCCACGGCCGCGGTGACCAGGTTCATCACCGCGGCGGACAGCCGGACCGCGCTCGCGGGCTGATAGGTATCCAGGTCCAGGGCCACCTTGCGCAGCAGCGGGACGGCCAGCGCCGCGGCGCCCCCGGCCGCAGTGACCGGGACCGCGGTGAGCCGGGCGATGAGGTCGGCAGGCAGGGCCAGCATCTCGCGCGGGAAGCTGAACACCGCGAGCTGCACCGCCGAGTCATAGCCGAGCTCATACGGCCTGTTGAAGTCATAGATCACGAACTCACCCCGGCTGAGCTGCGCGGATCGTCCGTCCTGCCGCAGGTGCGCGCGGCCGGATACGGCGAGCGCGACCCGGTAGACCTCGGGATCACCGCGCCGGATCAGGACGGCCAGGCGGTACACGCTGTGTGGCGTGGAGGTTTTCACCCGGCCGACCCGCACCGGGCCGAGCTGGCCGGCCCCGATCTCGCCGCGCAGCGGGATGCCCGGGTCGCTGCGCATGTCGAGCGGGCCGAGCGTGTCGCACACGATGCTCCGCCAGGCGTCGTGACGCTGCGCCGCAGGCACATCGCTGGTGCGGATCAAGATCGTCATATCCCTATCGTCCTCTGCCGGCCGGGCTGGCTCACGGCAATAACGACGCCGTCCGGTGATCATCTTCATCGCCCCGCGCCCGGCGCCGGTCTAAACGGAGGATTGGCTACACTTGCGTCACGGGAGCCGCCGTCTGAGGCAGGCGCCCAGGGAAAGGCAGGCAGGACATGGCACGCGGCATTCAGGTCGGGGACAAGGCTCCCGACTTCACTCTCCCGTCGCAGTCCGGCGAGCAGGTCCGGCTGTATGACCGGCTCGGTGAGCGGGTGGTGGTCCTGTACTTCTATCCCAAGGACAACACCAGCGGCTGCACCGCCGAGGCCTGCGCCTTCCGTGACAGTCACGAGGTCTTCACCGACGCGGGGGCCGAGGTGATCGGCGTCAGCTCCGACTCGGCTGACAAGCACACCGCCTTCGCCGATAAGTACAAGCTGCCATTCACGCTGCTCAGCGACCAGGGCGGCAAGGTCCGCAAACTCTACGGGGTGCCGACCGTGCTCGGCCTGATACCCGGCCGGGTCACCTACGTGATCGACCGCGAGGGCACCGTCCGGCAGATTTTCAACTCGATGAACAACATCAGCGGGCACGTCAACGACGCGCTCGCGATGGTCAGGCAGTTGCAGGGGTAAGCGGCGCCGCCGGGTCCCTGAACGTGCGCCGGTAGGCCTGCGGCGTGGTGTGCAGCATCCGGCCGAAGTGCTTGCGCAGGTTGTCGGCGGTGCCGAAGCCGCTCTTGCCCGCGATCGCGTCGACGGGCAGGTCGGTCGTCTCAAGCAGCCGTTGGGCGAGCCGCACCCGCTCCCGCAGGATCCAGGTCAGCGGCGTCGTCCCGGTGCTGGCCGGGAACCGGCGGGCGAAGGTGCGCGGGCTCATGGCCGCCCGCGCCGCGAGTTCGGCGACCGTCACCTCCTGGTCGAGATGCGCCTGCAGCCAGCTGATCGTGTCGGCGAACAGGTCACCGCCGCCGTCGGGCTCCGGCACCGGCGTCTCGATGTACTGGGCCTGCCCGCCGGCCCGGTACAGCGGTATCACCAGGTCGCGCGCGACCCGGGTCGCGACCTGGGTGCCGTAGTCGCGCTGCAGCACGTGCAGGCACAGGTCAAG
>PMOU01000262.1:0-1919 GCA_003161205.1 Actinomycetota bacterium
AGCCACGGGAGCATCACGTCGGCAACGTCCGCGTAATACCTGGCCAGATCCTCCTTGGTGATGCCGTCGTCGGGGAACAGGATCTTCCCGGGGTGCGAGAGCGGCACCGGGATCCCGCCCGCGACGATCTCGTCGGTCATCGAGCTCAGCTCACCGGCCGGCCTGCGCGCCGGCGAGCAGGGCGAGCGTCGAGGCCGGGTCATCGTGCACGGCGAGATCGCCCAGGGACACCATGCCCGCGACCTGCCCGTCCTCGATAACGGGCAGCCTGCGGATGGCGTTCTCGCGCATCAGCCGCACCGCCTCCGCGGCGTCGGCGTCCACGTCCACGCCGATCACGTCCCCGGTGCTCAGCGGGCCCACGGCCTCATCCGGACCCTTCGCTTCCGCGACCGCCCGGACCACCAGGTCGCGGTCGGTGACCAGGCCGTACAGAACCTGGTCGGCCACGACCAGCACGGCGCCGATCCCCCAGTCACGCATGGTCCGGGCCGCCTCCCCGATGCTCTGGTGGTAGTCCACCCCGATGGGGCCGGGCGTCATCACGTCGCGCACCTTGGCGTCCATGACGTGCTGCCTCCGTCCATGTCCGTGGATCAGGTCTGTCCTCCCCCTGTCGGCTACCAGCCCTCACCCGCCTTAAACCGGGGTCCGGAAACGGGGGTCCGGTCAGCGGTGGCCGAGCAGCCGCTCGAGGGCGCGCCCGACCTCCTCGGCCAGGGCGCCGTCTTCACCGGCCGGCGGCCCGGCGAAGGACGGGACGGTGACCGGCGCGGGCTCGCGGACCAGGCCGCAGTCCAGGCACTCGACCTGGCCCAGCCGGCGGATCAGGTGCGCACTGCCGCACTTGGCACACAACTCCAGGTCAGCGGTCCAGTCACCGGATTCCTGGCAGCCCGGGCAGACCAGCACGAGCTGGTCGTGGCGCACGCCCCGGCGCCACGGGCTCTGGCCCCGCTCCGGGTCGCTCTGCCGCAATCCGCAGCGATAACAGGGCATACCGAGACACCGCCCCTACAACCCCCACAAACCCAACGAACCCCATGAGCGCCCAGGCCTCCCCTTACCTCAGGAAAGTGCGCTAGCCAAGCGCGGCGAGCGCCTTTGAGTACTCGGCGAGATCGCGCGCCTGCGGGATCGGATTGACGACCTTCCAGCGCACCACGCCGTCCTTGTCGATGATGAACGTGCCCCGGGTGGCGATGCCGCGCTCGGAGTCGAACACACCGTACTGCTTGGCTACCCCTCCGTGCGGCCAGAAGTCAGACAGCAGCCCGAAATCGAAATGCTCGGAGTCTGACCAGGCCCGGTGCGTGAAGGTGGAGTCCACCGACACCGTGAGCAGCTCGACGTCGTCCCGGCTGACCTCGGGGAACTCGTCCCGGATCGCGCACAGCTCACCGGTGCACACGCCGCTGAACGCCAGCGGGTAAAAGATGAGCACGACGTTCTTGGCGCCCCGGAAGCCTGACAGCCGCACGGGCGTGCCGTGCTGGTCGTTCAGCTCAAAGTCGGGCGCCTGCTCGCCCACTTCTACCGCCATGGGTATCCCTTCGCTAGGAATTCGCGCGTGAGCCGGGAATTCCCCGCCACGAGTCAAGTCTGCCATCTGGCTGAGGACGGCGAACCACAGACCGTTCGGCCAAAAAAATATACGGAACGGCCGGTCAGCTGCGCACCCGCGGAACCGCCCCTCAGCGGCTCACCGGCGCGCCTTCGGCGCAGCTCACCGGCGCGCCTTCGGCGCGACCAGCCGTGACCCTGACCAGTCACGAGCCGCGCTCACGCTTGAGGTCTGGGACAGGCCTGCCGTCGGCGCGGCCTCACCGATATCGCTCGGCTCAACGTGACCTGATCTGCCCGCCTTCGGCGTGAGCAGCCAGATGTATCCCCCGTCGGCTAGCGGCGTCAGGGCGTCG
>PMOU01000262.1:1975-3151 GCA_003161205.1 Actinomycetota bacterium
CGAGCCGCTCGGCCTGGCCGCGTGAATCCTGCGCCTGGCCCGCGGTCGCGCTCACTGACGTCCTCCTCGAATCCCTCCCCGCGTCATCGCACGCCCGCGGGAGCCCGGATCCTGAGGACTCCGGGTCCCCTGACGACGATGACAGCGTCAGCACTTCTTGTTGGGACAGTTCACACTGGCCTGGCCCGGCGCGCAAGTGGCAATCGCTCCGGGCCGGAAAACCGCCGCCATAAATTGACCTGCCCGCCCGCAGGAGCGGACCCGCACGTCACTTCTTCTCACGTAGAGTAACGAACATCTCAGCTCTCCGCGAAACTGCCCCCGGGTTTGCGTTTCCGCGCCCCGGCGGATGCGACGTACCCCCCGCGCGGCGGTTACCTTCGAGTAGAGATGCGCTCGGGGCCAGTTCGTACGACGATTGGTCTGGACAACGTATCGAGACGACAATGGCTCTGGCAGGACGCGGCCAACCGGCCGCCACTAACTGCGGAAGGCGAGGCTACCCCGTGGCTTCCGGACGTCAGCAATTCCCCATCATCAGCGACGGGTTGCCGACCCAGTTGCCCGACATCGATCCGGACGAAACTCGGGAATGGGTCGAGTCGTTCGACACGGTCGTCAAGACCAGAGGGCGGGCCCGGGCCAGGTACGTGATGCTCCGCCTGCTCGAGCGGGCGCGCGAGCAGCAGATCGGCGTACCCGGCCTGCGCAGCACCGATTTCATCAACACGATCCCGCCCGAGCGCGAGCCGTGGTTCCCCGGCGACGAGCACGTCGANNCGGCGGATCAGGGCCTACATCAGGTGGAACGCCGCCGTGATGGTGTCCCGCGCGAACCGCCCCGGCATGGGCGTCGGCGGCCACATCGCGACGTACGCCTCGGCCGCCTCCTTGTATGAGGTCGGGTTCAACCACTTCTTCCGCGGCAAGGACCACGGCGAGTCCGGCGACCAGGTGTTCTTCCAGGGGCACGCNNCAGGAGCTCTCGCACCCCGGCGGCGGCCTGCCGTCCTACCCGCACCCGCGGCTGATGCCGGACTTCTGGGAATTCCCCACCGTGTCGATGGGCCTGGGCCCGCTGAACGCCATCTACCAGGCCCGGTTCAACCGGTACCTGCTGGCCCGCGAGATCCACGACACCTCGCGCTCGCACGTGTGGGCGTTCCTGGGCGACGG
>PMOU01000249.1:0-140 GCA_003161205.1 Actinomycetota bacterium
CGGAACTATAAACGATCTACGGCTTGCGTGAGCACACCATGCCATCGGGCGCCGTAACCATTTATGTGAACAGTCCGCACATCTGAGTCCAAGTCGGGCTCGATCGAGATCTCCAGCCGGTCCTCGGCCAGGCCTTCGGC